>CANRMF010000013.1 GCA_947631665.1 uncultured Lachnospiraceae bacterium
ACCTGCGGAAGCGTGGACGATGGAAAATCCACGTTAATCGGGCACTTGCTTTATGATGCGAAATTATTGTTTACAGATCAGGAAAAAGCACTGGAATTGGACAGCAAAGTCGGAAGCAATGACGGAGAAATTGATTACTCGCTGCTATTGGACGGATTGATGGCGGAACGCGAGCAGGGAATTACGATTGATGTCGCTTATCGGTATTTTACGACGGAAAAGAGAAGCTTTATCGTAGCGGATACGCCGGGACATGAGGAATACACGAGAAATATGGCGGTCGGCGCTTCCTTTGCCGATCTTGCGGTAATATTAGTAGACGCTTCACAGGGCGTTCTGGTACAGACGAGACGACATACGCGCATCTGCCATTTAATGGGAATTAAACATATTATATTTGCAGTCAATAAAATGGACGTAATCAGATACGACAGGGAGAGGTTTCATCAGATTTGCAGTGAAATTCAGAAAATGATTGCAGAGTTTCATTTTTCAACTGTTTTGATGATTCCGGTTTCAGCAACGGAGGGGGATAATCTGACAAAACGCTCGCAAAACATGATGTGGTATCAGGGCAAAACATTGCTGGATTATTTGGAAACCATTGATGTGGAAGAAAGTCAGGAGAGCCGGGATTTTATTCTGCCGATACAGCGCGTATGCAGGCCAAACAGGACATTTCGCGGATTTCAGGGACAGATTGCCTCAGGCGCCGTTCACACAGGAGATGAAATTTTTGCGCTTCCGAGCGGGGAGAGCGCCAAAGTGAAAAGTATTCTTGTGACGGATCAACAGGCAGAATATGCGTCAAAAGGGAGACCGGTAACGATTCAACTGGACAGGGAAGTGGATATTTCAAGAGGCTGTGTTCTGACCTCAAATCCGAAACTTCCGGTAACAAATCTGTTCCATGCAGATCTTCTCTGTATGGACGACGCGGGACTGATCGAGGGGAAAAATTATTATTTGAGGATTGGAACAAAAATGATTCCCGCAACAGTGATGAAAATTAAGTATCGTGTGGATATCAATGAGGGAACACATCTTCCGGCATCGAAGCTTTATAAAAACGAGATTGCCGGCTGCGACATTGCTGTCAGCGAAAAAATTGTGATAGAAGCATTTGAAAAAAATGCAGATTTAGGAAGTTTTATTTTAATTGACCGCGTGACAAACATGACTTCTGCGTGCGGGGTGGTGCGTTATGCGCTCCGCCGGGGAAGCAATCTGACTTGGCAGAAGCTTGACATTACAAGGGAAATCCGCGCGAAGCAGAAAGGCCAGAAGCCGATGACAATTTGGTTTACGGGACTGTCGGGTGCGGGAAAGTCCACGCTGGTCAATGAAGTGGAAAAACGTCTGGTAGCTGAAGGAAAACATACCATGACGTTGGACGGAGATAACGTCCGCATGGGACTTTCAAAAAATCTCGGATTTGAGGAAAAAGACCGGATTGAAAATATCCGGAGAGTTGCAGAAGTCTGCAAACTGATGAATGATGCGGGATTGATTGCGCTGACATCTCTTGTATCTCCGTTTAAGAAGGATCGGGAAAATGCAAGAGCCATTGTGGGAGAAAGCGAGTTTATTGAAGTCTATGTCAGCACTCCGTTACAGGTTTGCGAGCAGAGAGATGTCAAGGGACTTTATCAGAAAGCAAGAAAACGGGAGATACCGAACTTCACCGGAATTTCTGACGAGTATGAGACGCCGGAAAATCCGCAGATTGAGATCAATACGGAAAACAGAAGTGTCGAAGAATGCGTAGATGAGATTATGGGAGAATTAAGGAAATATGGGATTTAATTTTGTAAAAAGAGCCGTCAGGAAAGCGATGCTTCTTGTGGGAATTCAGACAAAGGCGGGAGTCATTATAAAATCCCCGCAGTGGGTGAAAGCTCAGGCAAAACGTTTTGACGGACAGACATTGAGAAATATGGGAATGGATATTGAAACAAATGCAATCAATTACCGGACATATCCACAACTGTCGAGGGCTGTCGAGTGCGTTGTAAATGAACTTTCAGAGCAGAATACCTACACATTTAGAAATATGATAGCGCTCTTAAACCCATATCAATATGCGCCACTCTGCGCGCTGGTGTTGTTTAACACTAAAAAAACTTACCGCGTGAGAGTAACTGTTTTTGGAAAGACAAGAGATTGCGATATCAGTTATACGTTTTCGGGGAAAACAAAGCACCGTATTCCGGTAATGGGATTGTATGCGGACTATCAGAATAAGGTCAAAATAGAATTGCTGAACAAAAGGGATATCCCTGTCAGAAAAAAAGTTTTGATACTTCCGACAAAACCACTGACAGGCAATGTGTCAAAAGTAGAGGTTCATAAAGAATTTTCCACACAGCCGTTTTTATACGATTTAACGTTGGTTTATGGCGGGGCAAATGGGGTAGATTCCTATGCGTTTGATAAAAACGGAGATATCCGGTACACCTTTGCACTGACGCCGAAGACTTATGGATTTCAGCCGTTTGCGAATGGAAAAGTTATGTTTCTGCATAAGGGAGCAACCAGACTTACAAATACAAATACGGCGTCGCTCCAGTTGTATGAGACGGATCAGATGGGAAGATTTTATAAGCTTTACAATATAGAAAAGGGCGCGCATCATGATTTTGTGGAGCTGCCAAATGGAAACATCGTTACCGCAGGCAACGATATTGAAAATCACACCTGTGAAGATACCGTAATTGAGCTTCATCGGGAAACCGGAAAAGTAGTTCATGAAATTTTATTAAAGGATTATATTGATCCAAAGTATGTGTCTGTGTCGGATTGGGCGCATGTTAATTCCATCGGATATGATTCAGAAAATAAAACGGCAATAGTCAGTATGAGAAATCTTCATGCAGTTGTGAAAATTGATTTTGAAAAAAAAGAACTGCTGTGGATTTTGGCAAATCCGCTCTTTTTTGAAGACTCTTTCATGTCAGAAAAAGTACTTACCCCGACAGGAGTAATGGAATGGTTTTTCCAACAGCACGCAGCATACTTTCTCGAAGAAGACCTTGATGGAAATCCTGAGACAAAACATCTGATTGTCTATGATAATCATGTGGATAAGAGAACGCCGGTCAGTTATTTTGATCATGATGCGCATTCTTTTGTCAGAATTTACACAATTAACGAAACTTTAAAAACAGTCAGTCTGTGGAAGTCTTTTCCATGTGAAAAATCATCTAAGCGCTCCAATGGAATTTTGGAAAAGGAAGCCGGACGGGTGATGGCAATGAATGGAAATCTGAAAAATTGCGGGGCAAAAAAGGGATCAATTACGGAATTTGATTACAATACCGGCAAGAAAATCAATCAGTATGCCATCAATTACAGTTTTTACCGCGCTTATGAAATGAAATTTGAAACAGATAAAATGGCGGAGCCGATGGAAATAGACACCGATTATTGTCTTGGTACAATTTACGGCTTGAATGAATGTGCCGCGCCCGATACGTCGAAGGCAGAACCGTTGCCGGAGCCTGTTTTGGAAGAACCGGACAAAACAGAGGAAGAACGGAAGACAAGGCTTGAAAAAATCTGCAGGAAAAATCCGGATTATGATGTGGATCCAAAACAGGATATGGCAAGAATCAGCATGGCAGTGCGGGAGGATATTTTGTATGTATCGCTGCTTGACCATCAGCTTGAAAGAATTTATTTTGTAGGAAAAAATCATTCATATTACAGGGATTATACCGATACTGTTCAGGAGCGACCGGAATATTTTGCGCGGGCAGTTCATACGGACATATTTTCGTTAAATACGTTTTGCGAAGACGCTTATGAAATTTATTTTCAACATCACACAGGATTATTCTGGTCAAAATACTATGTAAAAATCAGGAAAAATGAGGTAAAAGCATGAAAAAAGTATTGATTGGGCTGCTGTGCGCAGCAGTAATTATTGGAGCGATGATATGGGTGGCGGTAAATAGAGAAAAAGAAGAAACAGTATCCGTCGCTTACTTTGACAATATTACGCATGGGCAGGCGTTAATTATGAAGCATAATCAGACGTTGCAGAATATGCTCGGTGATGATGTTGATGTATCGTGGGTGTCTTTTAATGCGGGGCCGGCGGAAGTGGAAGCGTGTTTTTCCGGCGATATTGACATTGGATATATCGGGCCGGTTCCTGCGGCGACGGCATATACAAAATCAGACGGGGACTTTATTATCATCAGCGGCGTGACCAATGGAGGAGCGATGCTGATTGCGCGTAAAGATGCAAAAATTCATTCAGTGGAGGATTTGAAGGGCAGGACGGTTTCCGTTCCGCAGTTGGGCAATACCCAACATCTGCTGCTGCTTGATTTAATGAAAAAAAATAATTTGTCGGCGGTTTCTGAAGGAGGGAATGTCAAGGTCATTGAGGCGCAGAATGCTGATGTCGTCAATCTGTTCCGTTCCGGTGATGTCGATGCGGCTCTGGTGCCGGAGCCTTGGGGAACAACGATTTTAAAAGAAACCGATGCGGACATCGTGCTGGACTATGATCAATTAAATTCCGGAAAAGATTACTCTACGGCAGTCGTTATGGTAAATAAACAATATATGAAAGAACATGAAGAAATTGTGAAAAAGTTTTTACAGGCGCACATTGACGCTACAAATTATATTGTTTCCAAACCGGAGGAGGCGGCTTTGGTAATGAATGAGCAGCTTGACGAAGATACGGGAAAAAGCCTGAAGGAAGATGTCATCAACGAAGCAATCAAAAGAATTGATTACAACTATGAAATTCCAAAGGCTTCCATTATGGATTATTCCGGATTATGTCTTGAACAGAAATTCATTGACGCTGAACTGAAAGAAGATGCATTTGACGGGCGTCTGTTAGAACAATTGTCCAAATAGAGGGAGAAAAATGCTTGAAATTAAAAATTTAAGTAAAATTTACAGTCGGGAAACGGATACCCTGAATAATATCAATTTGAAAATTGAAGACGGTGAATTTATCTGCATTGTCGGGGCGTCCGGCTCCGGAAAATCAACGCTGTTAAAGCTGATTGCAGGATTGGAAACGCCGACCTCCGGAGAAATTCTGCTGGACGGAAAACCGGTGGAAGGACTTTCAAAAGACCGCATGGTTATGTTTCAGGAAGACGCACTGTTTCCATGGCTTTCTGTCATAGAGAACGTCATGTTCGGAATGAATATTGCCGGAATGCCAAAAGAAGAACAGGAGCACAAGGCAATGTATTATTTAAAAATGGTTCATCTCGATAAGTATAGGGATTTTGCAGTACATGAACTGTCCGGAGGAATGAAACAGAGGGTTGCCTTCGCAAGGGCGTTGACGCTTGACAGCAAAATGCTTCTGATGGACGAGCCGTTTTCTGCTCTGGATAAGCAGACGACCAATCATCTCAGAAGACAAATTGAAAGTATCTGGGAAGAAATGCGCAAGACTGTGATTTTCATTACGCACAGCGTGGAGGAATCGGTTTATC
Source organism: uncultured Lachnospiraceae bacterium (assembly GCA_947631665.1). Taxonomy (GTDB): domain Bacteria; phylum Bacillota; class Clostridia; order Lachnospirales; family Lachnospiraceae; genus Eubacterium_G. The sequence continues at coordinate 5,475 of CANRMF010000013.1, forward strand.
TGGCAGACCGGGTGTTACTTTTGTCAAGGAGAAGCCATAAAATTGAAAAAGAAGTCTATATTGACCTGCCAAGACAGAGGGATATTAAGTCTTCGGGATTTTTGAAGTACCGTTCTGAAATTCTTCAATGGATTGAACAAGATGTGGATTATTCGTCGGAGGAATAAGGCATGAAGAAAAAGAAATCGACAGTGATTGGCTGTATAGTTTTTTTAATGATAATACTGCTGATTTGGCAGGGTATTTATATTTTGGGCGTAGACGTTCTGGCTATCTGGGAGCCTTATTCTTTTCCAAATCTGAAAGATATGGCACTCCGTTTTTGGGAGCTGGCTGCGGACGGAAGTCTTGCGACTGCGGTTATATCCAGTATCGGACGTGGCATTGCAGGATATCTGATTGCATGTGTTCTTGGAAGCCTGATTGGAATGTTGCTGCTTGAATATAACGCGCTGCAGAGATACTTAAAACCACTGCTTTCAGGAATTCAGACACTTCCGAGTATCTGCTGGGTTCCGTTTGCTATTTTATGGTTCGGACTGGGAAACGACGCGATTATTTTTGTTGTCGTTATGGGCTCTATGTTAAGCATTGCACTATCTGTGGAAAGCGCAGTCCGAAATATTCACCCGCTATATCTGGCAGTTGCGAAAATTATGGGAGCAAAAGGTATTCGGCTGATTGTAAAAGTGATTATTCCGGCGGCAATGCCCGCGCTGATATCAGGATTTCGGCAGGGGTGGTCTTTTGCATGGAGAGCGCTGATGTCCGGAGAAGTTATCTCATCTTCCGTCGGACTGGGATATACGCTCATGATGGGAAGAAATCTGGCAGATATCAATCAGGTGATGCTTGTCATGATTGTCATTATTATTATCGGCGTCGTCATGGATAAGTTATGTTTTTCTCTCATTGAAAACAAGGTACTGCAAAGTCGGGGCTTGAAAACAGAAACAAAATAAACAGAAGCGAAAACATATACGCTGAGATTCGCCCCCTTTGGTCTGATTACATATCAAATTTGTCTTTTCACAGGGATTTGCATGTAAAATAATGCCCGCCTTTCGCAAAATCCAAATCAAATTACATGCAAAATCCACCCTTTCGCAGGGATTTGCATGTAAAATATTGCTGCTTTTTTTGAGGTTCGGATTTGATTACATGCCAAATCCACCCCTTTCACAGGGATTTGCATGTAAAATAATGCTGATTTTTTTGAGGTTCGGGTTTGATTACATGTCAAATCCATCTTTTTGCAGAAATTTGCATGTAAAATATGCTTGATTTTCGCAAATTTCGAGTTCAATTACATGTCAAATCCACCTTTTTGCAAGAAATTGCATGTAAAATATGCTTGCTTTCCGCAAAATTCAAATCAAATTACATGTCAAATCCACCTTTTGGCAGGAATTTGCATGTAAAATATTCCTGCTTTCCACAAATTCCAAATCGAATTACATGTCAAATCTACCTTTTGGCAGGAAATTGCATGTAAAATGTTCCTGCCTTCCACAAATTTTGAGTTCAATTACATGTCAAATCCACCTTTTAGCAGAAATTTGCATGTAAAATACGCTTGCCTTCCGCAAAGTTCAAATCAAATTACATGCAAAATCCCCCTTTTCACAAGAATTTGCATGTAAAATATTCCTGCTTTCCACAAATTCCAAATCGAATTACATGCAAAATCCACCCTTTTGCAAGAATTTGCATGTAAAATATTCCAACTTTCCGCAAAATCCAAATTAAATTACATGTCAAATCCACCTTTTTGCAAAGATTTACATGTAATTACATTCCCGCTTTCCTTAGAGGAACTTTGCCGAATTTGAATTATGGCTTGCATGGCGAGTTGTATGTGTTTTTCTTGTGAATAGAGTTTCATTTCCTGCTTTTCTATGATAAAATAGTCCCATTGAACAGGTTAGCGTAAAGAGGGAATGTGATGTATGCAGTAATCGGTCTGGGCAATCCGGACAAGAAATATGAGAAGACAAGGCATAATGCAGGGTTTGATGTGATAGACGAACTGGCAGAGCAGATGGGGATTTCGGTGAACACGAAAAGGCACAGGGCGTTGTGCGGAGTAGGCTCGGTCGGAAGCGAAAAAGTGATTTTAGTCAAGCCGCAGACGTATATGAATAATAGCGGGGAGGCTGCGCGCGCTGTCATGGATTTTTACAAATTGAATCCTGAAAAAGATTTGATTGTCATTTCCGACGACATCGACCTGCCGACGGGGAAAATCCGGATTCGAGCAAAGGGAAGCGCGGGCGGACATAACGGATTAAAGAGTATTATCGCCCATACCGGAACGCAGAATTTTACGCGCGTCAAAGTCGGTGTTGGGGCAAATGAGGGCGATTTGGTTAAACATGTGTTGGGAAAATTTGGTAAGGCTGAGAGAAAACTTGTTGACGATGCAGTGATTGATGCGGCGGGGGCTGTAAAGGTTATTATCACAGACAGCGTGGAAACGGCCATGAACAAGTATAATTAAGATTATTATCACAGACAGCGTGAAAACAGCCACGAGCAAATATCATTAAGATCGTGGAAAAGACCACGAACAAGTATCCTTAAAGTCGTGAAAACAGCCACGAGCAAGTATCCTTAAAGTCGTGGAAACAGCCACGAACAAATATAATTGAGTGGATTTGCACAAAAAAACAAAAGAAATCAGTAAATTTTGAAAGTGCAGGGTAGAAAATGAATTACTTTGATTATCCGCTGTACCGGTTAAATGAATTTGTGCAGGCGAAGGACTGCCTTTCCCATAACCGTTCGTGTCAGGTGACGGGCTGTGGGGACTCCGGACTTGCGCATTTTATCAGTGGACTGAGCGATGGCTATGAGCAGAAAGTCATCGTTACTTTTAGTGCCGTAAAAGCGGCGGAATTGTATGAAGACTTAAAAGCATTTCGTGATGATGTCGTGCTGTATCCGTCGAAAGATTTTATTTTTTTCAGCGCGGACATTCATGGAACACTGATTATGCAGCAGCGGCTTGAGTTTCTGCAAAGACTGGTTCAGAATGAACCGTTTACGGTTATTCTGACGGCGGACGCTTTTATGGACAAAATTCTTCCGTTTGAGCAGTTGCAGAGCCATTCCATTGAAATATCTGAGGGCAGTATCGTACAGATAGAGGCGCTCAAAACAAAACTGGTTCAGATGGGCTACGAGGCAGTAGAGCAGGTAAGCGGCGCAGGACAGTTTGCAGTTCGCGGAAGTATTATTGATATCTTTACGCTCTCAGACGACGTGCCTTACAGAATTGATTTGTGGGACGAGGAAGTAGACCTCATCAAAAGCTTTGAGATAGAGAGTCAGCGCTCGATTGAAAATCTTTCAAAAATCCGGATATATCCGGCGACGGAATATATTCTGACAAAAGAGCAGATAGCGCGGGGCGTGGAAAAAATAAAAAAAGAACTGAAAGAGCAGATTGAGCTTTTCCGGAAAGCGATGAAAACGGAGGAGGCGCACCGCCTCAAAATGGCGACGCAGGATTTCCTGAACACGATGGAAATCAATCCCGCAGCCGTAGCGATAGATAGTTATGTAAACTATTTCTGTGATAATACCGTAAGCCTTCTGGAATATTTAAAAGACGCAGTCTTTTTTATCGATGAACCGAGACGGGTGCTCGAACATGTCCGCAGCGTTTCGGCGGAATTTTCCGAGAGCATGTCCCACCGGCTGGAAAAGGGATATGTGTTGCCGCAGCAGACGGACGTTATCTGGCCAAAAGAGCAGATTTTGGAAAGCCTCAGAGCAAGGCAGTGCGTTTTGTTTACTTCAATTTCACAGAAACTCGACTTTTTTCAGGCGACGGATTTCATAGAAGTCGACGCGCGCAATGTCAGTCCTTACAACAACCGGTTTGAAATTCTGGTCGAGGATTTAAAGCGGTATAAAAAACAGAAATATGCGGTGCTGTTGGTGACATCATCAGCGACCAGAGGAAAACGTCTGGCGCAGGATTTGAGGGACTTTGATATCAGCGCTTTTTATGAAGAAGACAAGACGCGCGAAGTAAAAGTGGGCGAAGTGATGATTGTCAAAGGACATCTCCGCAAAGGATTTTTTTATCCGGTAATAAAATTTGCGGCAATTTCCGACAACGACATTTTCGGGCAGAAAAAGAAAAAAAAGCGGAGAAAGCACAATTATTCGGGCGATACCATTTCAAGTTTTTCTGATTTGAGCGTCGGAGACTATGTAGTTCATGAAAATCATGGTCTGGGGATTTACAAAGGAATTGAAAAAGTTGAAGTAGACCATGTGCTCAAAGATTATATCAAAATAGAATACGCAGACGGCGGCAGCCTCTATGTGCTTGCCACCCAGCTTGACGTAATTCAGAAATATGCGGACGGCGGGGAAAAAGCGCCAAAATTGAACCGGCTTGGCGGCGCAGAGTGGAAAAAGACAAAAACGCGGGTGAAAAAAGCGGTGGAGGACATCGCGCAGGAACTTGTGTCGCTTTATGCAATCCGCGAAAACAGTCAGGGATACGCTTTCAGTCCTGACAGTGAGTGGCAGAAAGAATTTGAGGAAATGTTCCCGTTTGAGGAAACAGAGGATCAGTTACATGCCATCAATGAAGTAAAAAAAGACATGGAAAGTACCAAAATCATGGACCGGCTCATCTGCGGCGATGTGGGTTTTGGAAAGACAGAAGTGGCAATCCGCGCGGCGTTCAAGGCAGTGCAGGATAATAAACAGGTGGCGTATCTTGTGCCGACGACCGTTTTGGCGCAGCAGCATTACAAGACTTTTACGCAGCGGTTTAAAGATTTTCCGGTGCGTGTGGAAATGCTCTCGCGGTTTCGGACGAAAGCGAATATCGCGCAGACAATCCGGGACTTGAAAAAAGGATATGTGGACATTGTCATCGGAACGCACAGACTGCTCAGCAAAGACGTAAAATTTAAGGATTTAGGTCTGCTGATTATCGACGAGGAACAGCGTTTCGGCGTCCGGCACAAAGAAAAAATCAAGGAACTGAAAAATACGGTAGATGTAATGACATTGACGGCGACGCCGATACCGAGGACACTCCATATGAGCCTGATTGGTATCCGCGATATGTGCGTGATGGAAGAACCGCCGCAGGATCGTATGCCGATTCAGACATTTGTGATGGAATACAATGAAGAAATTGCCCGCGATGCGATTCATCGAGAACTTGCCCGAAACGGTCAGGTGTACTATGTGTACAACCGCGTACAGGACATTGCGGAGATGGCGGCGCGGGTGCAGAACATTGTGCCGGAGGCTTCGGTTGCTTTTGCGCATGGACAGATGAGCGAACGGCAGCTTGAAGATGTGATGTACGATTTTGTAAACGGAGATATCGACGTGCTTGTCACGACGACGATTATAGAAACGGGACTCGATATTCCAAACGCCAACACGATTATCATACACAGCGCAGAGCGTATGGGACTGTCCCAGTTGTATCAGCTTCGGGGCAGGGTAGGACGCTCCAACCGCACCGCTTACGCATTTATGATGTACAACAGAAACAAACTGCTGACCGAGATTGCCCAAAAGCGGCTTGGGGCGATTCGCGACTTTACGGAGCTTGGCTCCGGTGTTAAAATTGCCATGAGGGATTTGGAAATCCGCGGTACGGGTAATCTGCTCGGCGCGGCGCAGAGCGGACACATGGAAGAAGTCGGCTACGACCTGTACTGCAAAATGCTCAATGAAGCCGTCAGTGTGCTGAAAGGGAACAAACCGAAGGAAGATTTTGAAACAAAGGTTGACTTGACGGTCGATGCGTTTGTCCCGCCGGCTTATATTAAAAATGAAGCACTGAAAATGGACGTTTACAAACGGATTGCAGGGATTGAGACCATCGGGGAATACGAGGATATGCAGGACGAACTGCTCGACCGTTTCGGGGATATTCCGCCGCAGGTCGAAAATCTTTTAAAAATCGTGCTGTTAAAGAGCAAGGCCCATCAGGTTTATGTTACGGAAATTTCAGGCAATAAAAACCGTATGAAAATTTCCATGTGGCCTGATGCGAAAATTGATGTGGAACGTATTCCGCTGCTGGTTCGGGAGTACAGAGGACGCCTCAAATTTATACCGACGGATACGCCGTACTTTTTGTACGAGCCTCAAAACAGCGGACAGGCAGTGCTTGAGCGCGCGGAACATCTGATAGATGATTTATCGACCCTGCTGGGAGAACTATAAAATGATTTTGGGAGAACGGCTATGAAAAAAATATTGATGTATATGATATTTGTGACGGCGTGCATTGCCCTGACGGCATGTGGCCGGAAAGATACGGAGAAAGAAGAACAGACAACGGGCAGGCCGGAGGACTTTGAAGTGATTGCCATTCACGCGGGAAATCTGCCGGTTTATCTGGACGAAGCCAAATACTACGCTTACACAGCGCAGGCGACGTATGAAACATATTATCTTACCCAAAATCTGGAAATCGACTGGAAAGACGAGATGACCGGCGGTTCTACATGGGAAACTGTCGTTAAAGGGCAGGTTTTGGACGAAATCTGCAAACGGGAATGTATGTACTCCTTAGCGGAACAGTATAACGTTTCCCTGACAGAAGAAGAAAAAAATGAGATAAAGAAAGAGGTTTCTTTATACTTTTCAGACTCCGATGAAAAACTTTTAAAGAAAATCAATATCAGCAAAGAACGGCTGGAGAACGTATTTCAAAAGAAGAAAACAGCCGAAAAAGTAGAGGCGGTCATGGAAGCCATGAGCGCGAAAGAAAGCGGAGATGCGACGCAGAATAAAAAATCAAAAGAGGTGTATTCGGAGTGGAAGCAGGAGAACACTGTCATGGCAACGGAAGCGTGGCAGCAGATCCGGTTTGACGAACCGGTCTTTACAATGGAAGACCTGACGGAAAATCAGCAGCGCGGCGAGCAGCAGTAACTCATGAGGCAGAGCGCATAACAGGGCATCATGGAGGCACACATAGAGCGTTCGTCGCCGCCGTAGGAAAACTGTCTTTCCTGATACCATTGGCCGCCGCTTTGCAATGTCTGGTACAACCGTTGGTAGGAAATATTGTCCGGCTCCATTTCGACCGCCTGCTTTGCATGGTCTAAAGCAAGAATATTGTTGCCCAGATTATGGTTTGCAATGGCGCTTAAAAAATACCAGCGGGAATTGCGCTGACTGATATTGGCAAGCACATTTAATGCCTCGCGGAAATGGTGGTTGTTAATATAATTAGACGCCGCCGTATAGTAGGAATCCTCCTGATTATAGCCGCCGGAGGAATTGGCGTTCTGACCGCCGTAAAATCCGCCGCCGAAGGCTTCCCTGAATAAATCCTCGAAGGAAGTATAGCCTCCGTAGGAGCCTGTACTGCCGGAATTGTAAGAGCCTGACTGATATCCGCCGTTAAAACCGGCTTTCCGCTCTTTCATAATCTGGTCATACGCCTGCTGGACTAATTTAAACATTTCTTCCGCTTTTTCTTTATTTGGATTGTCTACATTTGCGTCAGGGTGGTATTTGCGGCTTTTTTCCCGATAAGCCTTCTTGATTTCTTCATCAGAGGCGTCTCTGGAAACGCCTAATACATTATACGGATCGCTCATTTTGAACTCCTAATCGTTTTTCTCTAATAATATAGTATTTCTGCCAAACGCCGGCATACATAATATTTCGCAGAATTTCCGCATTTTCCAAAATTGGAAGATATTCAAATTCCTTTGTGGCCTCGGCAATCATCATGGTCAGCATGGAATGAATCTGCCCGTCGAAATCTTCTTTGTCCTCAGACAAAAGAAACGGATTGTACCTGCCGCGCCTGCGGTCTTGTTCCAAATCCTCATAAGCGTCCAGAATATAAATAAACTTTCCCAGAAAAAATCCGATTTTTCTTAAAGACGGACTCCACAAATCTTTATGAGGCTCGAAAAGCGCCGCAATTATTTTACCAAAAATACCCGCCATTGTGTCAAGGTCTGTTTCATTATTTTTTTCGCGGGCGCTGAGCTCGTCCAGCAAACCGGCAACGGTGCGCGCTTTTTCATCATAACGGATAAAGTCCTGCGCGAGAATATTTCTGCGCGGCGATGTCTGGCGTCGTATCATTTTGGAAAACGCCAGTTTTAAAAGGGAATGGTCGTCGTTCCAGTCGTCTTTTGCTTTGTAGTAGGCAAGCAGAAGATTCATATCCGCAGCATAGTCCGTATAAACGGTTTGAACGACGCGGTGTTTTTTTGCGGGGTGAACCATACATCGGTGGGTTTCCTCCGTTTTTTCCGCTTCATAGAGGGCGGAAAGAAGGATTGCAAGAAACGTCATGTCATAGGTGAGCGTCATCTGCCCTGAAATGCCATGCCTTGTTTTGAGCGAGCGGCAAAGCCCGCAGTAATAAGCCTGATAAATGTCAAAATCTTTTATTTTTAATTCCTGCCGGAGCGCAGTCACATATCCGAACATCGTTTTCCCCAATCAATATCAAAATAAAACCCATGAAAGAAATTAACTTTTTTTCACAAATCTGTAGCCACATTTTAACTTTTTTTCACAAATCTGCAGCCGCATTTTGGACATCGGATTTCAATACGCCCATGTCCCTTTGGAATACGGATTGTCTGCTTACAGCCGGGACATTTGAAAAAACGGTAATATTTTCTCTGACCGGCGGCTTTTTTCTGAATACGGAACGCTTTTTTCAGCTTTGCGACCGCCTTCAAATATTTTTCGTTTTCCGCCGCCCGTTTGTAAATCTGTTTAGAAAAAATGCGGTAATAGGTGTAAATAATGAGCGCCATCGACAGCAGATTTAATAGTGGAGTGGATATAAAAAATGATAAAACGCATATTACTAAAATAAGACCGAGCAAAAAAGATGAAAACTGGTCGTATCCGTATCTGCCGTACATAAAATTCATCAGTCTGTTTCTAAAATTCATCGTAATTGATGCAGAAAATACCTTCTGCGCTCCTTTCTGAAAAAATTACATACAGAAAGAATAAAAGAAATCAGGAAGAATTTCAATGGATACACAACTCAATTTACAGATATTTAATAAAAATTTACACTTTATTAAAAAAATCATATTTTTTTTAGGGGGGGTGTATCTTTAAAAAAAATATGGTAAAATACTAGAAAGTGTGTGAAAAAAAACGGATAGAGACATGAAAAACTGTATTTACATAGCACTTCAAACGATTAGATGAATTGAAAGGAAATCGACCTATGCATATTAAGTACAGCAATTGGATGAAGCACTGGGATTTTATTTTATCGGATTTAATATGTATCAACTTGTCTCTCTACCTTGCCTTTTTCTGCAGGTATTTTTTGGATACCAGCGCGCAGTCGCTTGATATCAATATGTATTTGTATCGGGATTACCGGCTGTTGGCGCTGTTTGCGTCGGTGATGCACTTCTGCATTGCCTTTTTCATGAACTATTACTCAGGGGTTCTGAGGAGAGGATATTTTGACGAGTTCAAAAAAGTGGGACTGCACAATCTGATTTTGTTTTTCGCGGTGATGATGTATGTGTTTGTTCTGCAGATGAGCGATAACTATTCGCGGACTGTCGTCATTATGTCTTTCGTCATAGATTGTATCCTGATGTATCTGATGCATGTTATTATCAAGGTTGTAATCATGAACCGCAGAGATGAGAAAAACAGAAAGACATATACGCTGCTTGTCTCATCGAAAAATCTGATTGACGAAGCGCTCGAAGAACTCAGGGACGGTTCAGACCAGAGATACCGGTTTGTCGGGATTTCCATTTTAGAGGAAGATTTTGACAGGGAGCAGGTAGGCGGTATTCCGGTCGTTTCGACAGGGCAGGACGTTTTTGAATACGCCTGCAAACATGTCATAGACGATGTAATACTCTGCGTGAGCAGTACGCAGACGGAGGAAAATACGGAAATTATCAATAAGTTTCTCGTAATGGGCATTACCGTACAGCTCAAGCTGGATATTATATTGCAGGGCAGTTATAATATTCTTTTTTCCCATATCAACAAAGCCAATGTTGCGATTATCAGCAACAACAACGTTCATATCGCCCAGTTGTTTTTAAAGCGGCTGATCGACATCTTCGCGGGACTGATTGGCTGCGCTGTTACGGCGTTTCTTTACATTTTTGTAGCGCCTGCGATTAAAATTGCAGATCCGAAGGGGCCGGTATTTTTCAGGCAGCAGCGTGTTGGCAGAAACGGAAGAATTTTTAATATTTACAAATTCCGTTCCATGTATTCCGATGCGGAGGAGCGCAAGGCGGAACTGATGGAGCAGAATAAAATGCGCGGGCTGATGTTTAAACTGGACGCCGATCCGAGAATTATCGGCAGCGGGCCTGATGGGACAAAAAAAGGTCTCGGACATTTTCTGCGGGTGACTTCGATTGATGAGTTCCCGAATTTCTGGAGTATTCTCAAAGGCGATATGAGTCTGGTGGGCACCAGACCGCCGACAATCGACGAGTACCGGCAGTACAAACTGCACCACAAGAGCAGGCTTGCGGCAAAACCGGGACTTACCGGCTTGTGGCAGGTGAGCGGACGGAGTAATGTGACGAATTTCGAGGAGATTGTAAAACTCGACAACGAATATATTCAAAATTGGAATATCGGCAAAGATATCAAAATTATTTTAAAAACGGTGTGGGTTGTGCTTACCGGCAAAGGCTCACAGTAGAAAGACGGTTCTGCTATCAGGCAGCATCAAAATACAGGTTTCAGGAGAAAAAATGACGATTATTGTAACCGGCGGAGCGGGATTTATTGGAAGTAATTTTATCTATTATGAATTAGAAAAGTATCCGGAGGATCGGATTGTCTGTCTTGACAAACTGACTTATGCGGGAAACCTTGCCACATTGGAGGACGCGATGAAAAATCCGCAGTTTCGATTTGTGAAGGGCGACATTGCAGATAAGGACTTTGTGGAAAAACTTTTTGAAGAAGAACACCCTGATATTGTGGTAAATTTTGCGGCGGAAAGCCATGTAGACCGCTCTATCGAAGATCCGGGCATTTTTCTGCAGACGAATATTATCGGTACGCAGGTGTTGATGGACGCCTGCAGAAAATACGGCATTACGAGATATCATCAGGTTTCTACGGACGAGGTTTACGGAGATTTGCCGTTAGACAGACCGGATTTATTTTTTACCGAAGAAACGCCGATTCATACGTCCAGTCCTTATTCCTCCAGCAAGGCGGGAGCGGATCTTTTAGTGCTGGCATATTACAGGACATACGGACTGCCGGTCACAATTACCCGATGCAGCAACAATTACGGGCCGTATCAGTTTCCGGAGAAGCTGATACCGCTTATGATTTCAAGGGCATTGGCAGAGCAGTCGCTTCCGGTATATGGGAAAGGCGAAAACGTCCGCGACTGGCTCTATGTCAGGGATCACTGTATCGCAGTAGACCTTGTGATGAGAAAAGGCCGCGTCGGTGAAGTCTACAATATCGGCGGGCACAATGAAAAGACAAATCTGGAAGTTGTCAAAATCATATTAAAGCAGTTAAACAAACCGGAGAGCCTGATTACTTATGTCACAGACAGACCGGGACATGATATGCGTTATGCGATTGATCCGACAAAGATTTACAAGGAGCTCGGCTGGCTTCCGGAAACGAAATTTGAAGATGGAATCAGGAAAACAATCGACTGGTACCTGAGCCATGAAAGCTGGTGGCAGAATATCATCAGTGGGGAATATCGGAATTATTTTGAAAAAATGTATGTAGAGAAGGATAGGGCATAAATGGAAAATCATCAAAAGATACTCTATGTCGTCGAGGCTATGGGCGGTGGTATTTTTACATATATGATTGCTTTGGCAAACGGGCTGTGCGGGCAGTTTGACATTACAATCGCATACGGCAGGAGGGAAGAAACACCTAGGAATATCGAAGAATATTTTGACAGCAGAATCAACTTAATCTGCGTTGAACATTTTGAGCGTTCTGCAAGTCTGTCAAAAAATTATCTTGCAATTAAACAACTGCGCCGTATCGTGCGCGAAATTAAACCGGACATTATTCATCTTCATTCTTCTATTGCGGGGGCGGTCGGAAGGCTCTTTTTAAGAAATAAAGAGGGCAGAATGTTTTATACGCCGCATGGATACAGTTTTCTGATGAAAGACATTGCGCCGGTCAAAAGAGCGTGTTTTAAACTGGTGGAAAAGATTTGCGGGTTTAGGAACTGTGTAACGATTGCCTGCGGAAAAGGCGAGTGGGAGCAGAGCAAAAAAGTTTCCCGAAAGTCGGTATATGTCTGGAATGGCATCGATACTGACAAAATTGACGCCGTTTTGGGAGAAATACAGGCAGAAGAAACGCCGTTTACGGTATATACGGTCGGCAGGATTACCTATCAGAAAAATCCGGAAAAGTTTAATGAAATTGCAACTCTGCTGCCGGACGTCCGGTTCTGCTGGATTGGCGACGGGGAAATGAGAGATGTCCTGACAAGCCCGAATATAGAAATTACCGGCTGGAAAGAGTCGGAAGATGTCTTCCGGTTGGCGGGAAAAGGCGATATCTTTCTGCTGACCTCCAGATGGGAGGGGCTGCCGATGTCCCTATTGGAAGCCATGTACATGAAAAAAGTGTGCGTTGTAAGCGATATTGCGGGAAACAGGGATATTATTGTTGACGGCAGCACCGGTTATCTCTGCGATACTCCGCAGCAGTTTGCGCAGAAAATTAAGGAAATACAAAATCATGATGAGAGTGCAGTCGCCGAGAGGGCATATGAGGAGGTTGCCTGTCATCATACAAATAAAAATATGTGCGGGCATTATGCGGAATTATATCTGAATGGTGCTCCAAAGGATTGTTAAATCAAAAAGATGAATCAGGAAAAGAAATATGTTTTGGTATTGATTACCCTCATGGATCGCGCCGGCGCGGAGACCATGATGATGAATTATTTGAGAAATATTGACAGAACCCGTTTCCAACTGGATTTTCTGATTAACCGGCAGGAAAAAGCGGATTACGAAGACGAAATCGAGCAGTTGGGAAGTCATATTTATCGCATGAGCCCGATTTTTCCGGGAAAATTCAGGAAATATCAAAAAGAATTTGAACTCTTTCTGAAAGAACATTCTCAATATCAGATTATCTATTCTCATCTGGAAGAACGAAGTTTTCTGGCGATGCGTGTCGCCAAAAAAATGGGGATTCCGATGAGAATTGTTCATGCACATTCTGTGCCTAAACATTGGAATTTAAAATATCCCGTCAGACTCTATTTCCGAAAAAAACTCTCAGGACTTTATACGCATAAGGCAGCCTGCGGCACAGCGCCGGCAAGATGGCTGTTCGGCTCGGAAGCCGGCGTGCAGATCATTAAAAATGCCGTTGATACAAAGCATTTTCATTTCTGTCAGGCGACAAAATCAAAAGAAAGAAAACAGTTGAAAATCGGGGACGATACGCTTGTCGTCGGCCATATCGGAAGATTTACCTACGAGAAAAATCATGAATATTTAATCCGGATTTTTGCCGAAGTGCAAAAGCGCAATCCGGACAGCGTGTTATTGCTGATTGGCGGCGGGAAGCCGAAAGAGGAGATAGTGCAGAAACAGAAAATCAGGGCGTATGTGACGGAACTCGGACTGGACGGCAGGGTTTTGTTTCTGGGTATCCGCAGCGATATCGCCAATCTGATGCAGGCGATGGATATTTTAGTCATGCCGTCCCGAAGCGAGGGATTTCCGATGACGCTCGTTGAGGCGCAGGCGGCGGGAATGCGTTGTCTGGTTTCCGACGCAGTGCCTTATGAAGCGGATATTACCAAAGAGATGCAGTTTGCCTCTCTGGAGGCAGAGCCGGCAGAATGGGCGGATAAAATTCTGTCTTTTTGTCATACAGAGTTGAATCGGGACGAAATGTGTTGTAAAATCCAAAACGCGGGATATGATATTCATTCCGCAGTCAGGGAAATGGAACTGTTATTTGAGAGGAATATATGAAGATTTTAAAAGCGTGGTATCATTTTAAAGCATTTGTTAAAAAAATTGTGTATAAAATAATTTTTGGAAGGAAAATTAAGATTGGAAAGAAAACGACATGGCGGGACGGATTTCATATTTCAATCGAGGAAGGCGGACAGATTGAGATTGGGGAAAGGTGTTTCTTTAATCATCACTGTTCGATTAACGCAATGCTGTCCGTAAAAATCGGGGACGGAACTATTTTCGGGGAAAATGTGCATATCTACGACCACAACCACCGGTTTCATAACGCGGGCGAACTGATTAAAAATCAGGGATACAAAAAGCAGGAGACCGTTATCGGAAAGCACTGCTGGCTTGGGACAAACGTAGTGGTTTTAAAGGGAGTCACGATTGGGGATTATTGTGTGATAGGCGCAGGCGCAGTCGTAAGGGAAGACGTTCCCGAAGGAACTGTTCTTTTATAGACTTTGGGAAAATGCCTTCAGCCTGTATCAGAGACAGGAGCAAATAAATTTAGTTTCTTAGGAGAAAGAAATGGAGCCGATACACGTTTTAGTACTGGATACTGTGATGGATCGCGGCGGCGCGGAAACCATGATTATGAATTATATGAGAAATATCAATCGGGAGGTCATTCGGTTTGATTTTCTGACGAACAGGGATTACAGGGCGGCATATGAAGACGAAATAGAAGCCATGGGCGGAAAAGTGTTCCATATGTGTCCGATGTATCCGACCAAATTTCACCGTTATAAACGCGAAATCAGGGAGTTTTTAACCAGCCATCGGGAATATAAAATCATTCATTCCAATTTGGAGGAGCGGAGTTATCTGCCTCTGAAAGCGGCAAAGAAGCTGGGCGTTCCGGTGCGTATTTCCCATGCGCATAACCGGCCGCTGGGGTGGGACTTAAAATCAGCCGTTCGATATTATTTCCGTTTTATGTTAAAATATTATAATACCCATATGTTTTCCTGCGGAGTTGAGGCGGGGGACTGGTTATATGGGAAAAAGAACCGCGATCAAGTGATTTTGATGAATAACGCCATTGATGCGGCGCAGTATACGTTTCTTCCGGAAAAATCGAAGCAGATGAAAAAAGCACTGGGCGTTGAGGGAAAGAAAGTGATTGGACATGTGGGCAGGTTTTTCGCGCAGAAAAACCACACCTTTCTGATTGACATTTTCCATGAAA
The DNA here is from genome assembly GCA_947631665.1 of uncultured Lachnospiraceae bacterium. Taxonomy (GTDB): domain Bacteria; phylum Bacillota; class Clostridia; order Lachnospirales; family Lachnospiraceae; genus Eubacterium_G. The sequence continues at coordinate 20,640 of CANRMF010000013.1, forward strand.
TTCATCAGATGGATCCCGATACGGTACTGCTTTTGGTTGGCGGCGGGGAGTTGGACGATTCCCTGAAAAACCGGATACGGGACAAGGCAGACCGGCTCGGACTCTCAGACGCCGTACGGTTTTTGGGAGTGCGTGAAGATGTGGCGCAGCTTTATCAGGCGTTCGATTTGTTTTTGCTGCCGTCTTTATTTGAAGGACTGCCGGTTACTATGGTTGAGGCGCAGGCGAGCGGGCTGCCCTGCGTTATATCGGACAAAGTTCCGGCGCAATGTGACCTGACGGGCAACGTCCGGGTAATTCCTTTAAGCGAGAGCCCGAAGCGCTGGGCAGAACTTACGCTCGAATATTTAAAAAATTTCCAAAGAACGGATACTTTTGATATAATAAAAAAATCAGGATTTGATATTAAAGAAAATGCGCAATGGCTGCAGAATTTTTATATCAAAGCCCTCTGCGGCGCAGAGCAGGATTAAACGAGGAAAAACACAAACGATAGTTTGCAAATGGAGGATATATGAGGCTGATTAAGAGAATTATTATTGTTTTATTTATCATTATATCAATAATTTTTGTAACGGATTATTATCGTGATATGCACAAAACAGACGATACGCCGCCGAAGCTGCAGATGAGCGACGACGTTCTGGAGTGCTCCGTCCATGACGGCTCAGACGCATTTCTGAAAGAAATTACCGCGAGCGATAAAGAGGACGGGGATTTGACGTCAGGCATCGTTGTGGAGTCCGTCTCCAATTTTGTTGACCACGACAATTATATCTGCAATGTGACGTATGTGGTGGAGGATTCCGACCATCATGTCACCAAAGGCACGAGGAAAGTCCGTTTTACCGATTACCGGCCGCCGAGATTTACCTTAAAGCAGCCGCTCTGCTTTGATCTCGGTTCGGATACAACCGTATTGGACGTGCTGGGCGCTACCGACGAACGCGACGGGGACATCAGCGATAAGATAAAAATTCTCTCCAATACGACGTCCACCAGCAGCGCGGGACAGTATACGGTGACTGCGCAGGTAACCAACAGCTTAGGCGATACCGTCAAGTTTAAGTCCATTGTAGTCATCAAGCAGGAAAACAAGTTGAGCCCGGTTATTGAACTGGAAACGAATGTCGCATATGTGAAAAAGGGAGACTCCTTCAATCCGATGGATTATGTAAAATCCGTAAAGGATATTAGTGGAAACAGCGTCAGCAAGTCCGAAGTGAAAGTCACCAACACAAATGTCGATATGGATAAAACAGGATCCTATTCTGTGGAATATACCGTAAATCCTGAAAAAACAGATGAAGGGATTACCTATTTGACGGTAATTGTGGAGGACTAATAATGTCAGAAAAAACAATCTTTAATTTAAAAAATATCAGTATCTATTCGCTCGTGATGGACTTAATTCACAGGGCGTGGATTATTGTAATTGTAGTCTGTCTGGGAATTATGGGAGAGTATACTTTTCTGAAAAAAGATTACGTTCCGCAATATACCAGTTCTGCAATTTATGTGGTCACGCCAAGACAAAGCACCAATTATGTCTTTACGAACCGCAGGTTTGCCGAAAGCGTTATTTCCGTATTTCAAAACCTGATGAATACTGAAATTATGAATACCAGAATTAAGCAGGAGCTTCACAAGTCGGATTTGGGCGCGACAATGCTGGTCGATTTGATTGAGGGGACGAATTTGATGAAAATTACCGTCACTTCTGACGATCCGATTGAGGCGTTTAAGACCATTGGCATTATTATGGAAAATTATAACGAATTATCCGAATACTTAAATTCGGACGCGGTTTTCGACGAGCTGAAAGCGCCTGTGGTCGCAACAATGCCAAGCAATTCGCTGATGCCGCAGAATAAGTCTGTTATGATGGGGCTCGTCGCCGGACTGATTGCCGTTATTCTGATTGTCCTCTTTAGTATTTTCCGAAAGACGATAAAATCAGAAAGCGTCATTGAGGAGGAGCTGGACACAAATCTGCTGGGCACGATTCTGCATGAGAAAAAGAATAAGACGTTAAAGGCAAAAATAGCGCATCAGGTCAGGGCGCTGCTGATTACGAGTCCGATTATTTCCACGCAGTTTGTGGAGGCTGTCAACAATATCCGTATCAGAATGGAATATGAACACGAACGGCACCCAAACCGCAATGTCTATATGCTCTCAAGCGTCTGCGAAAACGAAGGAAAGTCCACAGTCGCGTTAAATGTGGCGCTGTCCTTTGCGAGAGAGGGCAAAAAAGTTATTTTAATCGACGCCGATATGAGAAAACCGGCGATATATAAGATGCTGGATATTCCGAAATCCGAAGTAGTGGATCTGGTCAATCTGTTTGAGGGAAGATGCGGTCTGGACGAGGTGATGTATAACGACCACAGGACGGGGCTTCATCTGATTTTGTCCTCAAAGGGACATTCCAGTACCCACGCTTACATGAAGTCGGGGGCAATGCTGGATTTGATAAGCAAATGCAGAATGATGGCGGATTATGTGATTATTGACACTCCGCCGATGGCTTTGGTATCGGACGCGGAAGCGCTGTTAGACAGAGTGGATTATTCCGTTCTGGTTGTCAGACAGGACTTCTCTTATCAGAAAGACGTCCAAAACAGTATCAATTTAATGAATGATTCCAATTCAAAAATGCTTGGCTGCGTTTTAAATGATTATAGGATTTTTCATATGAATATGAAAAAACAAATGAGATTGTTGTCAAATACAGAGGGAAAGGCGGTGGAAATTTATGAAGATTAACGGTGTTAATGAAATCGCCAATTCCGTAGAACCGGAGGAAAAGAGCCTCGCCGAAATTATATCGAGTTTCTTGAACGGATTCCGCAAACTCTGGTGGGTGGCTGTCATTCTTGCCGTAATCGGAGGCTTCACAGGCTATTTAAAATACAAAAACAATTACGTTGCGATGTATGAGTCTAAGGCAACGTTTTCCATTACAGCCGCCGAATACAACGGGCAGAATGATGAGTCCTATACAAATAACAGCCAGTTGGCGTCTGCATTAAGCGTCAGTTTCAATTATCTGATCAATAATGAAGTCTTTTACGAGATTATTGAAAAAGATATCGGACTTGACTATATGCCGAGTACGCTGGACATTTCTGTGGTGGAGGAAACGAATATTTTAAGTATTGTTTCTACCGGAAAAGATGCGGAGCTCAACTATAAGGTCATTGAATCGGTTATCAACAATTACTCCAGCGTTGTGGAATTTGTGCTTGGAGATACGGAGATAACCATTCTGGAGGAGCCTACCCTTTCAGGGACTCCAATCAATCCTTACGCGCCGTTAAGCACAGTCCTTTTGTACGGGCTGATTGGTCTGGTAGCAGGATTGATTCCGAGTATTCTTTACGCAATTTTCGTAAAGACGATAAAATCCAAAGAGGACGTTGAAAAATATCTGAGTATTCCATGCTTCGGCACGCTGCCGGTCGCAAATCTCGGAAAAAAGGACAAGGTCTGCTCCATTATCAACAAAAACGTAGGCTTCCGGTATCTGGAGGCAGTCCGCGTGAGCGTTTCAAGATGCGAGCGGGTATTAAAGCAGAAAAATTATAAAGTGATTTTAATTACGAGTACAAAAGAAGGGGAAGGAAAGAGTACCTTTGCCATGAATCTGGCGTACTCTCTGTCCAAGTCCCAAAGCCGCGTAATGCTGATTGAAGGGGACTTGAGAAACCCGTCGCTGCGCGCGATGACGGGGGCGGAGATGCCGGATTATTCTATGGAGCAGTTTTTGGAAAAAGAGGTTAAAAACAGCGAAGCAATTGCCAACCTTCCGGGTACGAGAGTACTTCTGCTTGCGCCGAACATACCGTCCAAAAATTCGATTAAGTGCCTGAACTCCCACGCGATGGAGCATTTTATTGAAGACGCAAAAGAAGTGGTGGATTACATTGTCATTGACGCTCCGCATTGCGGCGATATTTCAGACGCGGCGGTGCTGGCGAAATACAGCGACGGAATTATCTATGTTGTCAGGGAAGACGATGCGCATGTGCACAAAATTCTGAACACAATTCAGGAATTTTCTTATACCCGTATTCCGATGATCGGCTGCATTTTAAACGGCTCTATCGGCAAGCTGCGGATTTCATACGGTTATGGATACAGCTACGGCTATGGTTACGGCAGACATTACGGCTACGGCAGGTATGGCTACGGACGTTACGGTTACGGTCGGTACGGCTATGGCAGATACGGTTATGGCGGGTATGGTTACGGCAATTACGGATACAGTGAATCCGGCGAAGTTTCCGATGAAGAATTCAGCGTAAAGGAAAAGAAGGTATCCAAAAAGATTGCGATGACGACGACGGAAGATGAAAAGAGAGCATTGGAGCGGGAAAAGGCGCAAAAGAGAGAAGAAGAAGAATTGAAAAAGCAGCAGGAAGCCGCAAAAAAGACTTCTTCCAAAAAAAGCAAAAATGAAAAGAAATAAAATCATAAAGAACATTATCAGAATTTTATTTATTATTTATATTGCCGCGCTGTTATCCGTATTAGTTTTTAAACTTCCCACCCGTCTGGCGGCGGATATCATACAGCGCTGGTTTCAGGGCGGAAAAATCACGCATGGAACAATTCAGTGGGTTCCTTTTAAGACCATTGTGGCTTACGCCGGTCAGGTACGCACCGTAACCGACTGGTTTTTCAAAAATTTATGCTGCAATCTGGTGATTTTTATACCTTATGGAATGCTGCTTCCGGTTTTGTTAAAGAAAAGAAAAATTTTAAAAACTTTTCTTTCGGGAGTTCTGCTGATTTTGGGGATTGAATGGAGCCAATATCTGTTTGGCATCGGGCTGTGCGATATTGACGATTTTATTTTAAATACAATCAGCGTGCTGATCGGCTGCGGCTGTTATAAAATATTAAAGTTTATGCGACAGCATATCAGTGTTCGCCGCAAAGTATAAGTCCCATTTAACGGACACCCTTTTTCAGATAATAGATGGTAACAGAAACATCTATTGATGAGGAGGAAGAACGATGAAGGGATATCATACGCAGGCAGGTTACATGGGATATGTCAATGGAACTTATATGCTCTTTGCGAGCGAAGCAGATTATTATGAGTTTTTAGAAGGTTAAAGAAGTCCGCCGGAAAATTTTATGGTTTTCGGCGGATTTTATGCGAGGACAGTCAATGAAAATTCTTGTATTAGGCGGAAGTTATTTTTTCGGCAGGGTTTTTACAATGCTGACGGCAGACAAAATGGAATTAACCCTGTTTAATCGCGGAAGTTATTCGATGAGTGATTTCCCCGTACGCGAACTTCGGGGAGACAGGAACGATTTGGGTACGCTGCGGCAGCTCCAAAATCAGGAGTTTGACGCAGTCGTTGATTTCTGCGCTTACAGCGGCGGGCATATCCGGACGCTTTTCAGCGTTCTGCCCGATTCCGTAAAACAGTATATTTTAATCAGTACGGTAGACGTGTATGAACGGGGGACGGGCAGATTTCATACGGAGGATTTCCCATATGAATTAAGACATCTGCAGGGAGATGCGGGAGTTTATATTCAGGGAAAAATTGAGGCGGAGCAGGAGTGTATCAGGCAGTGCAAAAAGCGCAATATTATGGATACCATTCTGCGCCCTGCCATTTTATACGGCCCTTACAATTATGCGCCGAGAGAGTCCGTCTTTATCCGGCTTGCGGTTCAAAACCACCTGCTGCCGGAGATTTCAGACGCAGACGGAAGATTTCAGTTTCTCTATGTCAAAGACGCGGCGCTTGCCATAGAAAAGTGTCTGCAAAACCCGCGCGTATATCACAGGGCGGTAAATCTGGCGGGAGATAAGATTTTGACTTATCAGGTCTTTACGGACGCCTTAGAGCGTGCTATAAAAGAAGAAGGCGGTCTGCAATACCGCAAAATGCCGCTCACTGTCCGCGAAGCGGTGGAAAACGGCATGGTTCTTCCATTTCCGGTTGGTGAAAATGAGACAGAGCTGTGTGATACAGCGTTTAGCAAAGATGTTTTGCAAATCCAATATACGCCGCTTGCAGAGGGCATGAAAAAAACGTATGCAGCCTTTAAAAATGTTTATTCCGACGGGTGAGGCGGACAGGACGGAAAAGTTTTACGGCTGATTTCAGAAAACTGATTATTGAGAAAGAGAGGAACACGATATGAATATTACACAGGACATCAGATATGTGGGAGTGGACGACCATGAAATTGATTTGTTTGAGGGACAGTATATTGTGCCGAATGGAATGGCGTACAACTCTTATGTCATTCTCGATGAAAAGATTGCGGTGATGGATACGGTCGACGCGCGCTTTGGAGAAGAATGGCTTCAAAATCTTTCCGACGCGCTGAACGGGCGCACGCCGGATTACCTGATTGTACAGCATATGGAGCCGGATCATTCCGCAAATATTGTAAAGCTTCTGGAAACCTATCCGGATACGGTTGTGGTCGGAAACGCCCAGACATTTAGAATGATGGAACAGTTTTATCCGATGGCAGGGAGCGCACAGCGCAAGGTGGTATCCAACAACGAAACACTCAGTCTTGGAGCTCACACGCTGCAATTTATCTTGGCGCCGATGGTACATTGGCCGGAGGTAATGGTGACTTATGACAGTACGGACAAAGTGCTGTTTTCCGCAGACGGGTTCGGCAAATTCGGAGCGCTCGATACGGACGAGGACTGGGCGTGCGAGGCGCGCCGGTATTATATCGGGATTGTCGGCAAGTACGGCGTTCAGGTGCAGAACCTCTTAAAAGCCGCTGCCGCGCTTGATATTCAGGTAATCTGTCCGCTGCATGGGCCGGTTCTTACCGAAAATCTGGGATATTATCTGGAAAAATACGATATCTGGTCTTCTTACGGCGTCGAGAGCGAAGGCGTGATGATTGCCTACACTTCCGTTTACGGCAATACGAAAAAGGCGGCGCTTTCCCTTGCGAAAAAACTTGAAGAAAAAGGCTGCCCGAAAGTGGTTGTGGCAGACCTTGCCAGAGAGGATATGGCGGAGTGCGTGGAAGATGCGTTCCGTTACGGCAAACTGATTTTGGCGACGACGACATACAACGGAGATATTTTCCCATTTATGAAGACCTTTATCGACCATCTGACGGAGCGAAATTATCAAAAGCGTACCGTCAGCTTTATTGAAAACGGAACATGGGCGCCGACGGCAAAGCGCGTCATGGCGGGAATGTTGGAAAAGAGTAAGGATTTGACTTATCTGACAAACTCAGTGACAATCCGTTCCGCATTAAACGCGGAATCCGAAGCGGCGCTTGAGGCGATGGCAGAAGAAATTATATCATTGGGGTGACAAAAATGCAGAAACAGGAGTTGATTGACACTTTAGTGGAAATGGAATTTCAGGCGTTTGACAAAACCCGCAATAAGGGAGGCAGGGCAGCCTGCCAGAATGACTGGGATACCTTTTATATTATGCGCGCAAGCCAATACCTGACTTGGAATGAGGAAATGCTGGAGAGTTATATTCAGGATTTTTACGAGGCAGAGCAAAGCGGCAGAAATCTGATTACGGAAAAATACGGCCGCATGATGGAAAGCACTGTGCCGGAGGAATACGAGCAGATTCGGGACTGTTTTCCGGAATTGAGCGGGTGGCAGAAGCAGGTCATTGAGCAGATTACCGCCATTCAGGTCGCATGGATTGAAGAATTTTCCGCAAAGTATCCGAATATTTCTTCAAGGGCGAGAAAAATCCATACTGCGGAGGACGAGCCGGACGATACTTCTTATGAAACCTATCTGCGCGGGGAGCTTGGCACTTACTCGGAGGATACGCTGGCAAAATACGCGGCGTTTATTGTAGAACTCAAAAAAGAACATAAAAATCTGGCGGAAATGATTATGCGCAATACGATAGAATTTTATGGATATTCTTCATTTGAAGAAGTCAAAGGATTGGAGTTTTCTTAAAATGGAAAGTCAGGAGTTTTTTGAAAAACTGGATCAGTTTTTTGCCGAAAATCAGATTGCGGAGGCGGGAACATATCTGGAGGAATGTCTTGACTGCGCGCGGAAGGAGGGCGATTTATCTCTGGAGATTTCCGTTCTCAATGAGATGATGGGATACTACCGCAGTACCGATCAGGAGCAGAAGGGACTGCAAAGTGTGACGGACGCGCTTTTGCTAATTCAGAAAAACGGATTGGAGTATCACCCTGCGGCCGCGACGATGTGGATCAATATGGGGACGACGCTCTGTCATTTTGAGCGTGTGGACGAGGCGGAAACCTGTTATCAGAACGCCATGCAGTTTTTAAAAGAACAGCCCTCCGGCGCGTTGACGATGGCGGGACTTTACAATAATACCGCCGCAGTTTTTGTCAAAACAGGGCGTTTCGACGAAGCGAGAGCCGGATATGACAAAGCGCTCGACCTTTTAAAATCTGCGGAGGAGACGCCGGAGTTGTGGGAAGACGTATTGTTTAACCGGATTGTCACATGGCTCAACATTCTGGTGTTAAATCAGGTGGAAATCACAAAAACCGACTCGGATTCAAGCGTCAGAAACTTGGCAGAGCAGTCTGACGGGCTTCTCGGAAAACTGAAGCACGCGCTTTCTGACGGGAGGTTTAGGAAATCTTCTTCCTATCATTTTGCAGTGCATAAGACAGAGCAGTGTTTTGAAAATCTCGGAATCCGCGCAGAGTGGTTTGAGGAAATGAAAAAACAGAGTGGTTCGGAAAACTGAAGCACAGCATGGTTCGGCGAAATAGAAAATGGACTACGCCGAGCAGTTTGGCAAAATGAAAAAGATTGATTTTGCCGATGGAAAATGATATTCTATGAATGAAAAATAAAACAGATTTGGGAGGGACTTATGGATTTAAAATTTTATGTATGTGAACATTGTGGAAACATTGTAACCAAAGTAAGAGATAACGGCGTGCCGGTGATGTGCTGCGGTCAGGCGATGACGGAAATCGTACCGGGAACGGTCGATGCGGCAGTAGAAAAACATATTCCGGTTTTTGAGGAAAAAGACGGCGTCGTAGAAGTGACGGTCGGCGAGGTAGCACACCCGATGATGTCCGAACATTCAATTGAATGGGTTGCGCTGTTGACCAATCAGGGATTTCAGGTAAAATACCTTGCGCCGGGACAGGAGCCGAAGGTAAGCTTTGCTGTTGTTGACGGGGAAAAGGTAGAGGCAGTGTATGCGCACTGTAACCTGCATGGACTCTGGAAAAAATAAAAAAGCCGGCAGTCTGTAAAGTAACGGCGGCTTTTTAGGAGACGGACAGACAGAATCATGGATAGAGATGAAGAAAATTTAGGCGAGGAGTTGTATTCCCTTTTGGCGGAACTGTTAAACCGTAAGATGAACCGTACCGTTCAGGACAGTATCAGAGGGGAGTACGGCACTCTGCACTATCTGACTTATATTAAAGACGGCACGACGCCGGGAGAACTGACAAGGCATCTGCACGTCGTACCCGGACGAATGACGGATATTCTTTCCAGTCTGGAATATAAAGGACTGATTGAGAGAAAAAAGAATACGCAGGATAAGAGAAAGACAGAGGTGCGTATTACCGAAAAGGGAAGGGCAGAGGCGCAGAAAAAGAGAGGCGCAATCCGGAAAGAGTACGCGGGAATGTTTAAAATTCTCGGAAAAGAGGACACGATGGAGTTAATCCGTCTGCTCAGAATTGTGCTCGCATATGACAGTGAACAAAACTAAATAAAAAAATTTATAAAAAATAGATTATTTCGCATTGCGAAATAATCTATTTTTTGTTATGCTCTGATTGTCGCTAAGTAATTCGCATTGCGAAATAAAGATTTGCAGCACTGTTTCAGGGGCTGTAAAAGAGATGGAGGTAGTATGTTATCATTAGAAAATACCAGAACGTTATATGATTTACTCGTAAATGCCGGAGAGGAGTATGCGGCAAAAACTTTTTTGAAATACGAAAGAGAAGATGTATTTTATGACAGGACTTACAGCAGATTTTTAAAGGACAGCAAAATTTTTGGCGCGTGGGTTCAGAGCATTGAAAAGTCAGGGCAGACGCATGTGGCGATGCTTGGAAGATGCAGTTACCGTTTTTTGGTGGCGCTGTTTGGTACGGTATCTTCGGGAGATGTCGCTGTTCTGCTCGATGTGCAGGCGCAGAAGGAAACGCTGATTGAAAATATCAATAAAGCGGATACGGACGTGCTGCTTTATGACTGGGAGTTTCATTCTGAGGTAGAGGTCATCAAAGAGGCGTGCCCGAACATTCAGCATTTTGTCTGTATGCAGAAGGTACAGGAGTTAAATGTGCCCGATATCTGCAGCAGCTTCAAAGACGCGCCGTTTGTTCCTGCGGCAAAGGCAGAGGAGTGCGCGCTGATTATTTTTACTTCGGGAACTACCGGACAGGGAAAGGGCGTCATGCTCTCCCATGCAAATCTCATTGACAATGTATTCAACAGTACGGAAAAGAAAGACCAGTCCTCAGAGGTCAATATGAATGTGCTTCCAATTCATCATATTTTCTGTCTGAGCGGCGATGTGCTGCTGACAATGCGCTACGGAAGTATGCTGTGTCTGTGTCCGGAAGTGTCTAAAATATTAAAATATATTACTATTTACAAGCCAACCTCGCTGAGAGCAGTGCCGATGATCAGTAAAATGCTGTATCAGAGAATTGCGCTGTATCGGAAAAATCATTCGGAGTTGTCCGAAATGGAAGTGAAAAATCAGGTTTTGGGTGAAAACTTCCACCGGATTGTGAGCGGCGGCGGTTATCTCTCTAAGGAGCTGGCGCTTGGTTTTTCAAAACTCGGCATTGATATCGGACAGGGGTATGGAATGTCCGAGTGCTCGCCGAAAATCACGTCGCCGGATTATGAGAGACCGGAAAAACTGGATTCGGTAGGACGCGTCGTAGAGCGCTGCCAAATCCGTATTGTCGACGGTGAAATTCAGGTAAAGAGCCCGTCGGTCATGATGGGATATTATCACGAGCCGGAGCTCACGAAAGAAGCGCTGACCGAAGACGGCTGGCTCTGTACGGGCGATATGGGATATTTAGATGATGAAAATTATCTGTATCTGACGGGAAGAAAAAAGAATTTGATTATTTTAAGCAATGGAGAAAATGTTGCGCCGGAGGGCATTGAAAATCTCTTTGACGGGGAAATGCTCGTTTCGGACATTCTGGTCTATGGGGAAAACGATACGATTGCCGCAGAAATTTATCCGAATTACGAATATGCGCAGGCAAACAATATCTCCGACATTGAACAGGCGTTGCAGGAAATTATCAACAGAGTCAATCAGGATTTGCCGCCGTATTCCAAGATTGTAAGGTGCGGCGTCAGAAAATATCCGTTTGAAAAGACCTCCTCGAAAAAGATTATCCGCGAGAAGTTCTTTGAAAACAGGAAGCAGTCTGAAAACAAACGGAAGTCCATTCAAAAACCGCAGAATGAAGTCCAGCAGACCATCTATGAAATTCTCGCAGAGATTACGGGCAATGAACTGATTGGCATTGACGACGACTTTTATACCTGCGGCATGGATTCTATGGGAAGCGTGCTGTTTATCGAGGAAATATCACAACGCCTCAATCAGAGCATCAATTTGTCTGAACTGCTCGAAAACAGTACCATCACCCGTCTGGAGGCGCTGCTTGAAGCAAAGAAAAAAGAAGCGGGTGCGGATTTAAGCGTCCGGGAAGTTTATCCGCTGACGAATATGCAGAAATATTTTGCCTATATTATTCGGGGAAATACGACTTCCAATCTGCCGTTTTTATATGACCTGCACAGGGATATTGATATGGAACGTCTTGCGCAGGCGATGGAAGCTGTGATTGACGCGCACCCCGGACTGAAAGCAAAAATTCATTCGGACGGGACGATGCTCATGGTTTATCGTGACGACAGCAGGAAAATCAAAGTGCCTGTTTTAAAAATGAGCGAGGACGAATGGCAGGAAAAAAAGAAGCATCTGATCGTTCCGTTTGCCTATACGCCGGAGGACGACCTCGTCCATGTCTGCCTGTGCGAGACAGAACAGGGAAAATATATGTTTTTAGATGTCGCACACGCGATGGGAGACGGCATTACAATGAATATTCTGATTGAAGATATCTGCCGGAGTTATTGTAATAAAGAGGTTACGCCGGAAAAGTATACCTTTTTTGAATATATTCTGGAAGATTTGGAACGTCAGAACAACGGCGAACGTCAAAAGGATATCGATCGTGTGGCAGAGCTTTTGAAGGGAAGTAAACTCACGCGCAGCATTTTAAACAAACGGCTTGCAGAGGATACGTTTCAGCCGGAGTACGGCGTGATACGGAGTCGCTTTGAAACGCTGACGCACAAAAAGATTTTATATTTCTGCAAAAAGTACGGAGTATCGGAAAACGTGCTGTTTCTGACGGCGTTTAATTACTGCATTTATTTATTCAGCGATGAAGATGATGTCATTTCCAACAGTATTCACAGCGGGCGGACGGACAGCAGGTACGCGCGCGTAGCGGGTTCGTTCTTTATGACGTATCTGTGCCGCTTTGTCAGACAACCGCATGAGCGGGTAATTCCGCTGCTGAAAAAGATGGGACAGCAGATTATGAATACGATGAAAAGCGCGGTAGCAACGTCGCGTCAGGGAGAAATGTTTTTCCAGTATCAGGGAGACATTCTCGGACAGAATGTGATTGGGGATCTGCCGGCGCAGCGCGAGCATGTACAACTGGATTCCCTGCCGTTCCATATGCAGGTCATGTCAGACGACAAAGGTTATTTTCAGGAATTGCGTTATTGGAGGAACCGTTTCGACAAGCAGCAGCTTGAGATTTTCCTGACCTGTTATGAAGCGGTGGTATCCGCGATGCTGGAGGAGGATTCCGTCCGCAGACTCAAGAGACATCTGCCGGAGGAGGTATATCCGAAGCACTTTTATATTTCCGCAAAACAGCTCAAGCAGGAAGCGGGCTATCCAATCGTCGGTCTTGACGGCGACGAGCAGATTAAAGTCTATATCATGGACGAAAGTTATCACAAAAAGCCGTATGGCGCATGGGGAAAACTGTATGTCATGAATGAAAAGCCGGCGCATTACACCAAAGAATTGGAAAATCCGTACAGCGAGGGCGTGCTCTATGAAACAGAGCATATCGCGCGGATTTTGCCGGATTTAACGCTGGACTTTCTGGAAAATAACGGCCGGACGGTTGTGACGGACGGCGTACATGGTCTGCGCCAGTTTTATTTGAAAAATATGGAAAACGCCGCAAAAGAATGTGAGGGCGTGCAGGAGGCAAAGGCGTATCTCTACTTTGATACGGAAATCAACGAGATGAGTCCTGCTCTGGAATTTTTGGCAAAAGACGGCGTGACGGAGGAAACGGTGAGGACTTATCTGGAAAGCCATTATGAGGGAACCATGATTCCGAAAAAAATCAAACGGGTTTCGTAAAAGCGGCAGTCATGGAAACGGAAACGGCAATGACGCCACAATGAAAACCGTAATGTTACCGCAAGCGAAGCGGTAAATACGAAATGATATGATAGAAATCACCTTCCGGCATATACTATTGTAGGGAGGTGATTTTTTGAATAAGGAAAAAATAAAAAAACTTGCTGTCTGTATTGCAATCCCACTGGTGGTGGGAATTGTATCCTCGCTGATTACCAACAGTGCGATGGAGCAGTTTTACAAACTGAACCAGCCCGCATTGTCGCCGCCGGGCTGGCTGTTTCCGGTTGTCTGGACGATTTTGTACGTCCTGATGGGGATTGCTTCTTATCTGGTCTATGTGTCCGATGCAGATGAGGCAGACAGAAAAAGGGCGCTCACGCTTTACGGCATACAGCTCTTTTTAAACTTTTGCTGGCCGCTCATTTTCTTTAACGGACAGTTTTTCCTGCTTGCGCTGATTTGGCTGATTGTGCTGTGGTTTTTGATTTTACTCACCACGAAAGCGTTTTATGACATCTCAAAGCCGGCGGGATATCTGATGCTTCCTTATATCGTGTGGGTTGCATTTGCAATTTATTTAAACTGGGGAATTTATTTACTCAACTAGCAGGGTTCCTGCTAGTTTTTTTGTTTTATGAGGCAAAGTGCTGTTTATGATTGCAAAATTTTCGCATAGAAAAACGGCGTTTAAATTTTTTTGGAAAATGCGCGCAGGTGTAGAAAATTTTGGGAAAATGAAAGAGGCATATTGAAAATAATAAAATTAAACTATATACTTTATTTATCTGTCAAAAGGAAAGTTAAAGCTTTTAAAATACAGGAATGGAGAAAAAACAATGAAAAAAACACTCAAAAAAATAAGTAGAATTTCAGTGAGTCTGTTGATTGCCGCGGCAATGCTTTTTGGCGGAGCTCCTGTCGTGGAAACGCAGGCGGCAAAAGCAGTCTGCGAAACCTATGAGGGCAGAAATGTAGAGGCGCAGAATTATCTGCGATGGGCTTCGACCATAAAATCTTATCTGACGGCGCTGCCGGACGGACGGCTGATGCGCGTGCAGTACGGTCTATATATTGAGGGGCTGTTAGTGGAATATTATGACAGGGAGTATAATCTCCTTGAAACAAAAATCGTTCAGGAGGAACTGCCGATTTTTGGCGGATTTTATGCGTGCGGGGATTACTATTATGTCGTTACGGGCCAGACCAATACAGAGGAGTCAGACACGAAGGAAATATACCGGATTACCAAATACCGTCAGGACTGGACGAAAGTGGACGACGCGGGGCTTGCCGGCTGCAATACGACAGTGCCGTTTGACGCAGGTTCATGCAGAATGACGGACAGCGGAAAATATCTGCTGATCAGGACTTCCCACGAAATGTATACTTCTGAGGACGGCAAAAACCATCAGGCAAATGTGACGATACAGTTGGATATGGAAACAATGGAAATTACAGATTCCTATACCGGCGTTATGAACACCAGACTGGGCTATGTAAGCCATTCCTTTAACCAGTTTATCAGGACTGAAGGCAATCGGATTGTCGCCGTCGATCATGGGGACGCAAATCCGCGCTCCATAGTATTGCTTCAATATCAGACAGATTTTTCTTCCGGAAAATTTGTGCCTGATTACTTTAATTCTCCATGCATAGAAACGAATGTACTTGAGTTTCCGGGGATAGCAGGCGAAAACACTACGGGCGCTTCTGTCGGCGGTTTTGAAATTTCCTCCTCAAAATATCTGGTCGCAGGAAACTCCGTCGTACAGGATTCCGATAACCTTACAAGGACTACCAGAAACGTATTTGTGGCGGCTGTGGACAAACAGACCTCGCAGGTCACGATAAAATGGCTGACCTCCCATCAGGAAGGGGAGGGGACGACCTCGACGCCTCATATGGTAAAAGTATCCGATAACAAATATATCGTTCTCTGGTCTCAGGACGGCAAAGTATATTATACGTCTGTGGACGAAAACGGAACGCCGGAAAATTCCGTTTACAGTATTGAAGGAAATTTATCCGACTGCGTGCCGGTCGTTTATCAGGATCAGCTTGTCTGGTATACATGGAATGAAAATATCATGACTTTTTATGATATTTCCTTGCAAGACCTGTCGGAAAACCATAAAACCGAGATTGTCAACGGACACCACTATGAAAATCTGGGCGTTACGGACGGCGTGGCGTCCCTGCAATGCTCCGTTTGCGGGCAGGAAGAACAGATGAAGGTTGCCACCTCAATGAACATCTGGTGGAATGACGATGGGGGAAGTATATACACTTCTTACCTTTTAACCGACAGAATTGCAGGGGACAAACTGCACTTTATGGTCAGTCTTTCCCCGCAGGGAGTCAATAATGAGCTGGAGGTTGTTTCTACAAACAAAGATGTCGCGTCCGTTGTAATGGAGGATCGGACAAGGGGTGTCATTTCCGTCAATGATATCGGAGTTGCAACGATTACCTTCCACCCGAAATATAATCCGGAGTATTCGGTTTCTTATCAGTTGATTGTAACGGGGCCGTTAAAAATCAACACGTTTGAGATGGATAAAATTTCATCGGTTTCCTTTGGCGAGCCCGTTCATCTGCAGGCGAAAGCAGTGGGAGGCAGAGGAACGATACAATACCGGTTCTATGAAGTTGTGGACGGGGAAGAACCCCATATTCTGCGCAATTACAGTGAAGAAGAAGATTACATATGGATACCGGAAAAAATAGGAAAAAGGACTTTATATGTCGACGTCAAAGACGGAATGGGGACAATTGTTTCTTCGTCAATCAGCAATTTTGAAGTGACAAAGGCGGAGAAGGCGCCGAATATGCCGGACGAAAACATGAATGTGTCATACAGCATAACCAAAGTAGGGCAGATATCCCTGCCGGACGGCTGGACTTGGCTGCCGGAGGACGCGGATAAAGCGTTGACGGTAGGGAAAACCGTATCCGCTGCTGCAATATATAAAGATCAGGAGAATTACAAAATCTTCAGTGTGAAAATCAATATTGTGCGTTCAACGTGCGAGCATATAGAAAGCGGACTGATTGTTGACGAAAGCCCGACGTGTATCGCTGTGGGCAGAGGGCATATTGAATGTACGGTCTGCGGGGAAATTTTGAAAAGCAATATTGAAATTCCTGTGACAGACCATCATTACGGCGACTGGAAGTACAGTGATAAAACGTCGCATACGGGAACCTGCGGAACATGTGGCAGGACGGTGCAGGAAAACCATCAGTGGGACGGCGGCGTTGTGACAAAGAAACCGACTTACACTGAGGAGGGCGTCAAAACATTTACCTGTATAGTCTGCGGATACAAAAAAACGGAGGCAGTAAGTAAAACAGAACTGCCGAAGCAGCCTGAACAACCACACTCCCAAACGCCTGCGGTTGCAGTGGGACAGACGGTGACGCAAAAGGGGCTGAAATACAAGATTACCAATGCAGAGAAAAAAGAAGTCGCGCTCGAAAATGTAAGCGCGGGCAAGCAGTCCGTATCCGTTCCAGCGACAGTAACGGTAAACGGCGTACAGTGCAAAGTGACTTCCATTGCGGCAAAAGCATTCTTTAAATGTAAAAAACTGAAAAAGGCCGTTATTGGAAAAAATATACAGTCCATTGGCAGCAGGGCGTTCTATCAGTGTAAAAAACTGAAAAAGATTACCATAAAATCAAAGGTTCTTAAAAAAGTCGGCAAACAGGCAGTAAAAGGAATTCATAAAAAGGCGCTGATTAAAGTACCGAAAAAAATGAAAAAGTCTTATCAGAAACTTTTCAAAAAGAAAAGCGGCTTTATCAGGACAATGAAATTAAAATAAGTCGAGGCAAAGCAGTAAAAATCTGTTCACAAATTTTTTACAAAAAGTTATTAGCACTCGCTATTGACGAGTGCTAATAAAAGTGCTATAACATAATTACAGCGAAGGAAAACAAATAGTTTTTCAAAAACTGAATATAGTAATAACGACACATTGTCGCGTAAATAAAGGAGGTAGTAATTATGTTAGCACCAAGTATTTTTGGACGAGGGATTTTTGATGATTTTAATGATTTCTGGGGGATTGAACCTACATTCAGGCATCATGTACCGGATTTCAGAAAAATGAGCACAGACGTAAAGGAGCTCGAAAACGGCTATGAGATAGACATGGAGCTTCCGGGCTTTAAAAAAGAAGAAGTGACCGCAGAGTTAAAAGATGGATATCTCACCATTTCTGCAGAGCACAAAAATGAAAAAGATGAAAAGAAAGACGGAAAGTATATCCGTCAGGAAAGATATTATGGAAAATATCAGAGAAGCTTTTTCGTTGGCGACCATATTGAGCAGGAGGACGTATCCGCCAAGTTTGAAGACGGCGTACTTCGCCTGAACGTTCCGAAAAAAGAGTCAAAGCCTCAGGTGGAGGAAAAGAAATATATTTCCATTGAGTAAGACGGACGCAGTCTTTTGGCAGAGCTCAAGAGATGAAAATCCCGTTTTCGGGAGATAAAAAAGCAGAGCGTTTATACGAATTGAATTTCGTACAGACGCTCTGTTTTTATTACGAATTGAATTTCATACAGACATTCTGTTTTTATTACAAATTGAATTTCGCACAGATGATCTGCTTTTTATTATGACAGTTTTTTCTTTTAGTGATGGAACAGGCGGAGTCCTGTAAAACTCATTACCATTCCATGTTTATTACATGCGTCAATGACGTCCTGATCGCGGATAGAACCGCCCGGCTGCGCTACATATTTGACGCCGCTTTTTGCAGCGCGTTCAATGTTGTCGCTGAATGGGAAGAATGCGTCAGAACCGAGTGTAATTCCCTCAGCCTGTGAGAGCCACGCCTGTTTTTCCTCTTTGGTAAAGACGGCAGGTTTTTCGGTAAAGACTCTCTCCCATTCTCCGTCGGCAAGAATATCCATATATTCCTCGCCGATATACAGGTCGATGGCGTTATCTCTGTCGGCTCTTTTAATATCATCGCGGAATGGAAGGTTTAACACCTGAGGAGACTGGCGCAGCAGCCAGTTGTCAGCCTTCTGTCCGGCAAGGCGGACGCAGTGAATACGGGACTGCTGGCCGGCGCCGACGCCGATTGCCTGTCCGTTTTTCACAAAGCAGACGGAGTTGGACTGCGTATATTTCAATGTAATCATGGAAATTGCCATATCAATTTTTGCCTGTTTTGTCAGTTCTTTATTTTCCGTCACGATGTTTGCAAAGAAATCATCGTCAATATTCAACTCATTTCTGCCCTGCTCAAAGGAAATGCCGAACACTTCTTTGGTCTCAACCGGTTCCGGTTCGTAATCAGGATCAATCTGAATGATTGCATAATTTCCTTTTTTCTTTCCTTTCAGCATTTCCAGTGCTTCCGGCTCGTAACCCGGCGCAATGATGCCGTCGGAAAATTCGCGTTTTATGACAGACGCAGTGGAAACGTCGCAGACATCAGACAATGCGATAAAGTCGCCGTAAGAAGACATACGGTCTGCGCCTCTGGCTCTCGCGTAAGCGCTGGCGAGCGGAGAGAGCTCTCCGAGATCGTCCACCCAGTAAATTTTTGCTTCAATTTCGCTCAGCGGCAATCCGACAGCGGCGCCGGCAGGCGATACGTGTTTAAAAGAAGTGGCGGAAGGAAGCCCTGTCGCCCGTTTCAGTTCGCGGACTAACTGCCAGCCGTTAAAAGCGTCAAGAAAGTTAATATATCCCGGCTTTCCGTTCAGCACCTGAATCGGAAGCTCGCCGTTTTTCATGTAAATTCTGGAAGGCTTCTGGTTTGGATTACAGCCATATTTCAGTTCTAATTCTTTCATAATCAATCTCCTTTTTTCAAATTTTCAAAATATTTCTATTGGTTTTTGTTGACAATGCGTGTTTCATACGCGCCGGTTTCTATTGATTTTTGTTGACAATGCGTGTTTCATATGTCCCGGTTTCGATGTCAATGTAGCGCACGAACAGGGAAACTTTATTGTCTTCGTTTAAACTGCTCCAGACGGAACTGGTAAATTCGTCAATGTCGTCCGGTACGGAAACAAACTTCGGCTCGCCCTCAAAACTTGGCAGTGGATTTCCGTCGCGCATATAAGTGTGAATAAAATGCGCCTCGCCGTTTACCGGATTGTCATAGGAAAACGTGTAACGGTTGCAGCACGCAGGGTTTCCATTGCTGCTCTTTAAAATGGACATCTCGTAACTGTATGCGCCGTCCTTTACGTGCATGATACCGGAAATACGCGGCGTATAGTTTGGAGCGTCCGGCTCAAACGCGCGGGTTCTGAGCGCCTGCTCAAAAGTCTTGCCGTCATTCATGAGCTCATAAACAGTATCGGTCTGGTCGCCGTTGGTCACAATGGTGTCGTCGTTCAGGACGCGGACGGGAGCGTAGATAATCAGGCTCGGATCAGTCAGTTTTGACGGGTCGAACGCCTCTGTGCGGATTCCCTCTCCATCTGTGACAAAAATACGGTTTCTGCTGTTTTCGCTTCTGCCCATAATGAAATAAGCGGTGACGGCATATTTTCCGTTCGGGGATTTCCCAATGACAATTCCCCGTCCCGGATATGAATTTTCTTTCAGTTCATGTTCGAGTGATAACGTCTGCATAAATTTTTCCTCCATTTGCAAAATGATATAAAAAAACGTCCGGAAAGCCCTTTCGGCTGCCCAGACGGTCGACATACATTACTTCGTGCTCCCCTGTGGTTTGTCCACGAATCCGCCAGTCGCACGAAACTATCTTTAGGATAAACGATTTTTTATGGGATTTCAAGGTCTTTTTTGTCAAAAAAAGAAAACTTTTTAATAAAATATTGGGCATAATCATGAAAAAATCCGTTGTCCGCATTATAGGGTGCAAAAAACAGATTTTAGTGATATAATTCATAAAGATTCTATCACAGTTTGTCCTGCCGTTTTCCTGAAACGGTTGTGACAGCACTGTTTTCAATATGAGGGTTTTTAAAATATTATGGAAAAATTATATAAAATTTTACCGAAGTACGCATTTCTTCCTATGATTGTATCCATAGGACTGAATATGCTTGTATATTTTGGAACCAGACCGTTTACAGACCGGTTGTACCATTATGATTTAAGTATTCCGGCGGATTTTCAGATTCCGATGATTCCGTTTTTTATGATTCCATATGTGTTGGCGTATGTGACATGGATTGTGGGATTTATTGTCATCGGCAGGGAAAGCCGGCAGGTCTGCTATCGGGTGATGACTGCGGAGCAGATTGCCAAAGTGATTTGTTTAATCTTTTTCATTTTTCTGCCGGCGGAAATGGTGCGGCCGGAGGTGACCGGAAACGGTTTCTGCGAACAGCTTACCGCCTTTGTTTATGCGGCTGACGAACCAAACAATCTGTTTCCGTCAATTCATTGTATGCTGAACTGGCTCATATTCAGGGCGTCGTTCTACTGTAAAAAGGTGGGAAAAACATACCGGATCTGTATGTTTGTGGCAGCGCTGATTGTTTTTGCTTCGGTTTTATTTACAAAACAGCACTTGATTGTGGATATTTTTGGAGGAATTGCGACGGCGGAGATTGGACTGTTCCTTTCCGAAAAATGGAAGCTTTACCGTATCTATTACAGGGCAGAGAGAAAAAATGGTGAATTATGAAAAGTATTAAAAAGAAATTGCTGTGGTCAATCGTGTTTCTGGCTTTGGTAATTCTCACGATTTATGTGATTACAAATCAAAGTAAGACTTTTACAATCAAAGGATTTGCGGATTTTATTGCGGGAGCAAATCCATGTTGGATTGTGCTTGCCTTTCTCGGAATGATTGGTTTTATCTACTTTGAGGCGCTGGCGATACGGACGCTTAGCGGTATGTTCGGCTATAAGAAAAGCCTGAAAAAAAATTTCGTTTATTCCTCATCAGATATATATTTTTCGGCGATTACCCCTTCGGCGACCGGAGGACAGCCGGCGGCGGCAATGTTTATGATCAGCGACGGAATTCCAACGCCGGTCACGACGATAGTTCTTCTGTTAAATGTCACCTTATATGCAATGACGCTGATTGTTCTTGGGATTGTGTGCTTTCTTTTTTCGCGCGGCACGCTCGGACACTTTGACAGCCTTTCGGTCATTTTGATTATTATCGGTTTTCTTGCGCAGATTGTACTGGTTGCGGTTTTTCTTCTCCTTGTCTACAAGGAAAAGATTATTATGAAAATTGCGGCGTGGGGCATCAGGCTGCTTTCCAAAATGCACCTGATTAAGGATACGGACGGCATCTGGAAGCGGCTGGAGAGGGCCGAGCAGAAATATAAGGAATGTGCGGGAGCGATTGTTCACAATAAGCGGAATATCATGAAGGCGTTTTTTTACAATATTCTGCAGCGTATCTCCCAGATGCTCGTGACGGTCTGCGTATATATGGCGTTTTACGGTGATATTTCCAAATTATGGGAAGTGTTTATGACGCAGGGCTACGTCGTGCTTGGCTCGAATACCATTCCGATTCCGGGCGCGGTGGGAGTTGCGGATTATCTGTTTATTGACGGGTTTGGAGCGATTGTGCAGGATCCGGTCAACATCGAATTGCTGAGCAGGGGAATATCTTTTTACAGCAGTGTGATAATTTGTGGTATACTAACTCTGGCGGTTTATCTGACCAAAGGTTTGAAAGGAATAAAGCAAAAGAAAAATGAAAAATAAGATTATAGGAATTTATGATTATACGGTAGTTTTGACATATTGCTCCCTGATATTTGCAGTGGCGGGGATTATTATTTCGCTTACAAAGTTCGGGCACCCATACATCGGCGCGCTGTTACTGCTCTGCTGCGGACTGTGCGATACGTTTGACGGAAAAGTGGCGCGTACCAAAAAGGACAGAACGCCGATGGAAAAGGATTTTGGCGTACAGATTGATTCGCTCGCGGATTTAATTGCGTTCGGCGTGCTTCCGGTCTGCATCGGCTTTGCTTTGTATAAGAGAGACCTGCTCGATTTAGAGGGTGGGCAGAAGACGCTGCTGGCGGGCGTTCCCCTTGGCATTATTGTCGCGTTGAGTGCGCTGTTCGTGTTGTGCGCTCTGATTCGTTTGGCGTATTTTAACGTGACAGTGGAGGAAACGCAGGGCAGCGATGTGGAAGAAAAAATCTATTACGGGCTGCCGGTGACAAGCACAGCGCTGATATTCCCGTCTTATCTGTTAATCCGGCATCTTTTTTACATGAATCACATCAACATCTCTTATATGTACTATATTCTTCTTATGATTGTCGCCGTTTTATTCGTACTGAAATTCAAGATGAAGAAATGGGGCAACGGACTGATTTACACATCGCTTGCTTTTGGAACGTTGGAATTTATTGCCGTTATTGTGGCGTGGTTGACCAGTTATGGAAAATAAAAAAGAAACAAAAATACTTCGGTTTTTATATCATACAGTGCCGGGACGAATGGTACTGAAACTGCTGACAGCCCCTTTGCTATCGAAAATAGCGGGGGCTTATATGGATTGCGGGATTTCCAAAATCCACATCAAAGGGTTTATTCAAAAAGCAGGCATTGACATGAGTGAGTATGAAAAGCAGGAGTACAAAAATTTCAACGAGTGTTTTACCCGAAAAATTTTAAAAGAAAAAAGACCGGTCTGTCAGGAAGCGGACAAGCTGACGGCGCCTTGTGACGGAAGACTCTCGGCGTATCATATCGGAGAAGATTCCACTTTTGAGATCAAGCGGAGCCGTTACCGCGTATCCGATTTGATTGAGGGAAGCGAAACGGCGCCGGATTACTGCGGCGGCGTATGCCTTGTGTTCCGTCTCTGCGTGGACAATTACCATCGTTACGGTTATATTGACGACGGTGTGATTTTGGAAAACCGCGCGTTGAAGGGAAGGCTGCATACCGTCCGCCCGATTGCAATGGAGCGTTATCCGGTTTTTGTTCAGAACAGCAGAGAATATACGGTGATGGAAACGGAACATTTCGGCAGAATTGCGCAGATTGAAGTCGGCGCGATGATGATTGGGAAAATCGTCAACCACAAGCATAGCGGCGCTGTGAAGCGTGGAGAGGAAAAAGGAATGTTTCTCTACGGAGGCTCTACCATTGTGGTGCTGCTGGAAAAGGACAGAGCCGTTTTGCCCCGACAGTTGTTTGAAACAACGCAGAAAGGAATGGAAACGCCGGTGAAGTATGGGCAGGCGTTAAATCCATAGAGTTTGTAAAACGATATTTTTGATTTGAGTTTTTTATAAAATTTTATAAATTTTTTGTCGAAAACTGTTGCAATATCTAAATGGTTGTGTTAGAATGATGATGTAACAAATGATATGTAACACGAAAGATAACATAAACAGAAGTACAGGAGATAAAAGTGCAGGGACGTGGAAAGAGGTTCCATGCGCGCTTTTGTCTCCTGTTTTTTCTGTTTATAACAGATTCAAAGGTCATTCATGGGGAGAATCGGACTAAAAACATGAAGATGGAGGAAAGAGTATGGGAGAACCAGAGCGTATCGAAACCAACACGATTAACAGAAAGCATAAGGATAAGGTATTTATCAAACTGTTCGGCAGCGGGGAGTATAAGGAAAACCTCCTTGCCCTCTACAATGCCCTAAACGGCACCGACTACACAGACACAGGTGATTTACATATCAATACCATTGAGGACGTCATCTACATGGGCTATAAAAACGATGTCTCGTTCCTGTTATACAGCGAAATGAACCTGTATGAGCACATGAGCAGCTACAACCCGAACATGCC
>CANRMF010000014.1 GCA_947631665.1 uncultured Lachnospiraceae bacterium
TGGGATCTTAGCTCAGCTGGGAGAGCATCTGCCTTACAAGCAGAGGGTCACAGGTTCGAGCCCTGTAGGTCCCATTACATTTTTAAAGTTGCATTTTGTGGCGAGATAGCTCAGTTGGCTAGAGCACACGGTTCATACCCGTGGTGTCGGGGGTTCAAATCCCTTTCTCGCTACTTTTTTTATGTCAATTTATTGAAAATTATGGTATAATTATGTATCTGTACGAAAAACTAAGTTCGTATAGATACTTTTTTCTGTTTATTCCGGCGAAAAATGTCGGAAAGACGCTTCTGATTCAGTTAAGAGGCACAATAATAAAATGGAGTTTAAAATGAGAATTGGAATGGGATATGACGTCCACAAACTGGTGGAAGGACGAAAGTTAATTTTAGGCGGCGTGGAAATTCCTTATGAGAAAGGGCTTTTAGGGCACTCGGACGCTGATGTTCTGCTTCACGCGGTGATGGACGCCCTGCTTGGCGCGTCGGCTTTAGGAGATATCGGAAAGCATTTTCCGGATACGGATCCGAAATATGCGGGGATTTCCAGTATTGAGTTAATGAAAGATGTAGGACAGCTTCTTAGAGAGCATGGAATAAAAATAGGAAATCTCGATGCGACACTCATCTGCCAAAAACCGAAGATTGCGCCATATCGCGGGGAAATGATTAAAAACATTGCAGAGGCATTGCAGATTGATGTATCTCAGGTCAGCGTCAAGGCGACTACGGAGGAAGGACTCGGTTTTACGGGGGAGGGACTTGGAATATCTGCGCAGGCGATTGCATTAGTGTACGAAAACATGTAGGAGATAAAGATGTCGGAGATCAGTTATCAGTTAAAAAACATTGAGATAAAGGATTATGAAAATTTAAAAAAATATTATAATCTCCGCAGACCGGAGACAGCGGATAGTAACCTGCTGGACTTATTTATCTGGCTGAACCGTTATCCCACACAATATTTTCTGACAGAGAACGGACTCATTTGGGTTGCCAAAAGCGAGCAGGGACAGTACTATACGTCAGTGCCAAGTTGTAAAAGCGAGCATCTTCAGGAATGTTTTAATATGGCGCAGACATATTTTAATACAGTATTAAAAAAGAATCTTGTCATGTATCTGGTAGACCGGAAAGCGCTTGAACAGCTCAGCCTGCCTGAAGATAAATATGTCATTGTACCGGACAGGACTTACGCGGATTACGTTTATGACGCCGAAAAACTCCGGACTTTCAGCGGGAAAAAATATCACGCCAAAAAAAATCATTTAAACTTTTTTAAACGTGAATATGAGGGGAGATACCGCTTTGCATTTCTGTCAAAAGAAAATGAAACTGAGATTATGGAGTTTCTTGAGTGGTGGAAACTGGGAAAAAAGCATACGCAGGAGCATGAATTTATCGACAGCGAGGCAGAGGGAATCCGGTATATTTTAGAACATGAACAGGTTTTTGATTATAAAATCGGCGCGGTTTACATCGATGACCGGCTGGAAGCGTTTACCATAGGAAATTACAGTCCGATAGAGGATATGGTATACATTCCGGTGGAAAAGGCAAATCCGAATATTCGCGGTCTTTATCAGTATATATGCAGTGAATTTTTGAAACAGGCTTTTCCGGAAGCACTGAAGGTAAATCGTGAAGACGATATGGGACTGGAGGGACTGCGCAAGTCAAAGCTTTCCTATAATCCGATTTATCTGGTTGAAAAATATACGGTTATTCAAAAGAAAATAGAACAATAGCATCGAATTTATCAATAAAATGGAGTTGATTATGATAAGATTTCTTGAACATTCGGAAAAACAGAATATCCGGCCTCTCTACGAACAGTGTTTTGAGGAACCGAAGCAATATACGGATTACTACTTTGAAAACAGGATACAGGAGGCGCAGGTAGCCGTCTGCGAGGAAGACGGAGAAATGGTCAGCGCCCTGCATTTAATTCCGAAAATGGTCATTATTGGAGAAATTAAGAGCAGAATTTTTTATATCTACGGAGTGTGTACCGATATACTGCACCGAAATCAGGGATTTATGAACAAACTGTTTTGTCAGGCGCTTCATAATCTGTACGAAATCAAACAGCCGTTTACTTATCTGATTCCGTCAGATGAGCAGAACGCCTGCATATATCAGAAGTTTGGATTTTCTTATGTCATGGACAGTCAGAAAACCAAGCCAAAAGAACTGTGCAGAAAGCCGACACATTCCCTGATTTCAAGGAAAGCGGAAAATGCGGATTTGGTGCGGCTTGCCATCTTTGCGCAGACCTGTACGGAAAAAATGTACGATATTACACTCTGCCATGACGTAGAATACTTTAAAAAGATGAAAGAACTTGTAGATGTCGAAGGCGGACAGATAGAAATTTATGTCGAAGGAAAAGTAATCGTCGGGTATCGTATCTGGATAGACGATGAAATCATGGAAGAAGTACTTGATCATTCCATTAAGGGAACCATGACATGGTTAAGCTCCGAGAAAAAGCCGTATGTGATGGCGCGGATAGTAAATCTGAAAAATATTATGAAACAATTGAGCGTGGCGGGAGAAGGAAGTTCGATACTCCGTCTTTCTGATCCGGTCATTAAAGAAAACAACGGATATTTTCTGTTTTCCTATGCGGACGGAAAGATCCGCATAGAGCAGAAGAAAGAAGAAACATTCAAGGAAAAACCAAAGCTTGAATTGTCAATCGGAGAGTTGACGGCGCACATCTTTGGATATAAGATGGTGGAGGGACTTCCGCAGTTCTGTTCCGAAAATGGATTTTTTATAAACGATTATGTGTAAGACAGGAGGCACTATGAAAATATATAATACGCTGACAAAAAAGAAAGAGGAGTTTGTTCCTTTGCAGGAAGGAAAAGTACGAATGTATGTCTGCGGCCCTACCGTATATGACCTGATTCATATCGGAAACGCCAGACCTATGATTGTGTTTGATACTTTCCGCAGATATTTGGAATATAAAGGATATGATGTAAACTTTGTTTCAAATTTTACAGATGTCGATGATAAAATCATCAAACGCGCGCTGGAGGAAGGAACGACCGCCGAAGAAATTTCTCAGCGCTATATCAGGGAATGTAAAAAAGATATGGAAGACATGAATGTCAAACCCGCCACGAAGCACCCGCTGGCAACGCAGGAAATCGGCGGCATGATCGATATGATTCAGACATTGATGGACAAAGGATATGCCTACAATTCCGACGGAACTGTTTATTTCAGGACAAGAAAATTTAAGGATTATGGGAAACTGTCCAAGAAAAATATTGACGACTTGGAAGCGGGACACAGAAATATCAAAGTGGCAGGAGAGGAGTCCAAAGAAGATCCGCTCGATTTTGTTCTCTGGAAACCGAAAAAGGAAGGCGAACCGTTCTGGAAATCTCCATGGAGCGACGGCAGACCGGGTTGGCATATTGAATGCTCCGTAATGTCAAAAAAATATCTTGGCGATGAAATCGACATTCACGCAGGCGGAGAGGATTTGGTTTTCCCGCATCACGAAAATGAGATTGCGCAGAGTGAGGCGGCAAACGGCTGTACATTTTCCAAATACTGGATGCATAACGCGTTTTTGAATATTGACGGGACGAAGATGTCTAAATCGCTGGGAAATTTCTTTACGGTCAGGGATATTTCTAAAAAATACGATCTTCAGGTATTGAGATTTTTTATGCTGAGCGCTCATTACAGAAGTCCGTTGAACTTTAACGCCGAGCTGATGGAAGCAGCGAAAAGCGGCTTGGAGCGGATTATTACGGCAGGAGAAAAAATCAGGGACGCACAGCAGACCGGTACAGACGGCGAAATGACAAAGGAAGAACAGGATTTACTTGGAGAGGCTCAGACCTATGTGCAGAAGTTTGAGGCTGCGATGGAAGATGACTGTAATACCGCAAACGCCATCTCTGCTGTATTTGAACTGGTAAAATTTACAAACAGCCGGCTGGATTCTTCCAATACAAAAAAATTTGCAAAACAGCTTTACGATATTTTACTCCGGTTATGCGAGGTTTTGGGGATTCTTTTGGAACGCAGAACTCAGGCGGTTGGCGATGAAGATTATATTAACGAGATGATTCAGAAACGCGCGCAGGCAAAGAAAGAGAAAAACTTCGCGCTGGCAGACAGTATCCGCGACGAGCTGGCAGGAAAGGGAATTATTCTGAAGGATACGCGGGAAGGGACAAAGTGGAGCAGAAATTAAACCTTTGGGAGAAATAAAGATAAAACAGATAGGAGGCGCATGGATTGGAAGAAACTCTATGCGCTTTTTCAGGGAAAGCAAGATGCAGGATATTTTTCAGATTATAAAAGAAAAAATGAATTTAAAGGACATCAATATTACAGATTATTCCCCACTGACACTGGCATATATCGGTGACGGGATTTATGAAATTGTCATTCGCACCATAATTGTTGACGAGGCAAACAGGCAGGTTCATAAAATTCATAAAGCGGCGTCTTCTTTAGTCAAAGCCGAAACTCAAAAAAATATGATATTGGCGGTGATGGACGGGCTGTCAGAGGCGGAATTGGCTGTTTTTAAACGGGGCAGGAATGCTAAGGCAGTGACAAGAGCCAAAAATGCCACTTTGGGCGATTACCGCATGGCAACCGGCTTTGAGGCACTGATGGGCTGGCTGTATCTGACGGGACAATCTGAGAGAATGATGGAACTGATTGCCGACGGCCTGAAAAAAATAAAGGGAGAAAATCCTGTTTAGGAAAACGGAGTAGTTATGAGATACGAAGAATTTATGATAGAAGGAAGAAATGCGGTCATCGAGGCGTTTCGCTCAGGGAAAAACGTAGATAAACTGTTTCTGTTGGAACACAGTAAAGAAAGCGCAGTCAATACCGTCATTCGCGAAGCAAAAAAACAGGATACGCTGATTCAGTATGTGAAAAAGGAACGGCTTGACCAGATGTCGGAAACCGGACGTCATCAGGGCGTGATTGCCTATATTGCGGCTTATGAGTATGCAACCGTAGATGAAATATTGAAAAATGCGGAAAAAAAGGGAGAAGCCCCATTTATTTTTCTGTTAGACGATATTGAAGACCCTCATAATCTGGGAGCGATTATCCGTACTGCAAATCTTGCCGGCGCGCATGGAGTTATTATTCCAAAGCGCAGGGCCGCGGGGCTGACCGCAACCGCTGTCAAGGCGTCTGCGGGGGCAATCCATTATACGCCGGTAGCGAAAGTAACAAATCTTTCCAAGACCATTGAAGATTTAAAAAAGCAGGGACTTTGGTTTGTCTGCGCGGATATGGGCGGCACAATGATGTATGATTTGGATTTTACCGGCAGCATCGGACTGGTGATTGGCAATGAAGGCAGGGGCGTCAGCCGTCTGGTAAAGGAAAAATGTGATTTTACCGCGGCAATTCCGATGGCGGGAGACATTGATTCGCTCAATGCGTCGGTTGCGGCAGGCGTGTTAGCCTATGAAATTGTCCGGCAGAGAAGATAAAAAGAATTCCTTTTTATCTTTTTCCAATGGGCGGAATCTACCTTGACGGCAGGTAGTCAATAGTATAAAATATATTCGATTATGAAATAATTACAAAACTCTTTACCGAAGGACAGAATTATGATAAAAAGCATGACCGGATTTGGCAGGTTTGAACTATCATCAGAGGACAGAAAAGTCTCCGTTGAAATGAAATCCGTAAATCACCGATATTTGGAATTAGGAATTAAACTGCCGAAGAAATTAAATTTTTTAGAGACAAAAATCCGCAATGAAGTGAAAAAGTATATTGAGCGCGGTAAGGTTGATATATTCATTACCTATGAAAATGATGGCGAGGGCAATGAATGTATCCGTTATAACAGCGCTCTGGCGCAGGAATATTATAATACATATCAGAAAATCAGCGACGAACTTTCGATTGAAAACGATATCAAGACCAGCCTGATTATTAAAAGTCCCGACGTCATAACCATTGAAGCCGGCGAAGATGACGAAGAACTCATGGAACAGCTTGTGTTAAAGGCGGTGGACGGCGCTTCCGAAAAACTGGTAACTGCGCGGAGCGAGGAGGGATTGCGGCTTCAGACGGATTTGCTTCAAAAATTGGAGCGCATGATTGAAAATGTCAGGTTTATTGAGGAAAAATCCCCACTGATTGTATCGGAATACCGCGAAAAAATTAACGAAAAACTCCACGAACTGCTGGAGGATTATCAGATTGATGAAAACCGGATTGCGCAGGAAGTGGTGCTGTTTGCGGACAGAATTTGCGTTGATGAGGAAATTGTCCGTTTATACAGTCATATAGCAGGTATGAAAGAGGCTGTTTTAAATGGCGGAACGATTGGCAGAAGACTGGATTTTATCGCGCAGGAGATGAATCGGGAAGCAAATACGACATTGTCAAAAACGACTGATAAAGAAATCGCGGACGTTGCAATTGAGTTAAAAACAGAAATTGAAAAAATCCGCGAGCAGATTCAGAATATTGAATAACAGGAGAAAGAGATGAAACGGGGAAAATTGCTAGTCATATCCGGATTTTCGGGCGTGGGAAAGGGAACGGTTGTCCGCAGATTATTGGAAAAATATCCCAATTACAAAATTTCCATTTCCGCCACGACAAGAAATCCGCGCGAAGGGGAAGAAGAAGGCGTTCATTATTTCTTTTTAAAGAAAGAAGCCTTTGAGAAAATGATTGAAAATCAGGAGCTTCTCGAGTACGCGGAATATGTGGAAAATTATTACGGCACGCCAAAACAATATGTCGAGGAAAACCTTGAAGCCGGAAATCATGTTATTTTAGAAATTGAGGCGCAGGGAGCGCTTCAGATTAAACAGAAAATGCCGGAAACCATTATGATTTTTCTGCTTCCTCCAACCGCAGAGGAACTGAAAAAGCGTTTAATCGGCAGAGATACGGAAAGCGGCGAGGTGATTGAAAAACGCCTGAAGAAAGCTGCTGAAGAAACCGAAGCGCTGAAAAATTACGAATATTTTGTTATCAATGACGAAATAGATGCCTGTGCAGCCAATATCAACCGGATTGTCACAGGAAACAACCCTGTTCTGGCAGATGCAGGGCAGGTAGAAACAATAAAAAATCAAATTAAAAATTTTTGAAAGGAGTCTAATCATGTTACACCCGTCTTATTCAGATTTAATGAAAGTAGTAAACAGTGAGGTGGAAGATGGAGAACAGCCGGTAGTGCAGAGCCGTTATTCTATTGTTATGGCAGCTTCAAAAAGAGCCAGACAACTGATTTCAGGAGAAGAACCGCTGATTGATGCGCCGGAGGGGAAAAAACCGCTGTCCGTCGCAGTAGACGAACTCTATCAGTCTAAAGTGACAATTATGGGAGACGAAGAAGAATAAAATTTTTCTGAACTTCTTCTGTCTGCCGCAGAAGATAAAATACAATTCCGTTAAAGGAGATTTTTTTGAAGGTATTATTTATTTCGCTGGGCTGTGACAAAAATCTGGTGGATTCCGAACATATGTCAGGTCTGCTCTCCAAAGCAGGATATGAGTTTACTGATGATGAGAATGAAGCAGATATTATTATTATCAACAGTTGCTGTTTTATCAATGACGCCAAAGAAGAAAGCATTGAGACCATTTTTGATATGGCGCGCTACAAAGAAAACGGCCGTTGTCAGGCATTGGTTCTGGCAGGCTGTCTTGCGCAGCGTTACATTGACGAGATAGAAGAAGAAATTCCGGAAATTGATATCTGTATCGGAACGACGGCGATTGACAGTATCGTCGAAGCGCTCGATTTATTTTTTCAAAAGAAAGAGAAAATCAGGCAGTTGAAGCCTGTTGATTTTTTGGCAGGCGTTGACGCACCGAGAAATTTATCGGCAATCAGCAGTTACGCATATCTGAAAATTGCAGAGGGCTGCGATAAGCACTGTACATATTGTATTATTCCAAAAATACGCGGAAATTACCGCAGCGTCCCGATGGAAAGCCTCTTGAAAGAGGCGGGCGAACTTGCCCGGAAAGGAATTCGTGAGCTTGTCCTCGTGGCGCAGGAAACGACAATGTACGGAATTGATTTATATGGCGAAAAATCGCTGCATAAACTGTTAAAACGACTGGCAGAAATATCGGAAATCCAATGGATCCGTATTTTGTACTGTTATCCGGAGGAGTTGTACGATGAGCTGATTGATGTTATGGCAGAGGAAAAAAAGATTTGCCATTATCTGGATATTCCGATTCAGCACGCCTCTGATTCGGTTTTAAAGCGAATGGGGCGGAAAACGACAAACGCCCAGCTTCGGGAGCGGATTGCAACGCTCCGCAAAAAAATACCGGATATTGTACTTCGGACGACTTTTATTACCGGTTTTCCGGCAGAAACACAGAAAGACCATCAGGAAGTCATGAAATTTGTCGATGAAATGGAATTTGACCGTTTGGGCGTCTTTACTTATTCGCCGGAGGAAAATACGCCGGCGGCAGTTATGGAGCATCAGATTGATGAGAGCGTCAAAACTGCCCGAAGAAATGAAATTATGGAATTACAGCAGGAGATTGCTTTTGAAAAAGCAGGCAGGCTGGTCGGCAAAACATTTCTTACCATGATTGAAGGGAAAATCAGCGGCGAACATGCCTATATTGGCAGGACTTACATGGATACTCCGGGAGTGGACAGCAATATTTTTGTCGTCACAGACGAGGAACTGATGACTGGAGATTTTGTCAGGGTAACGGTAACCGGAACAAATGACTATGACTTAATCGGCGAATTATGTCGGGAGGAGGATAGATGAATTTACCAAACAAATTAACAATTATAAGAATGATATTGATTCCTTTTTTTGTTGTTTTTATGCTGGTGGAAGAAATACCGGCGCACAATTATGTTGCGTTGGCATTGTTTATCTTAGCGAGCGTGACGGACTTTTTCGACGGCATGATTGCCAGAAAAAAGGGACTGGTTACAAATTTTGGGAAGTTTATGGATCCGCTGGCGGATAAACTTCTGGTGTGTTCGGCCCTGATTTGTCTTTGCGGAAACAAAATTCCGGAGTGGATTGTCATTGTTATTATCAGCAGGGAACTGTTTATCAGTGGCTTCCGTACCCTTGCGGCCGATCAGGATATCGTTTTGGCTGCAGGCTGGTGGGGAAAGTTTAAAACAGTTTTTCAGATGATTATGATTATTGTGCTGATTTTGGATTTTCAGAGTCCGTTTTTTAAGACGGCAGAATGGATATTGATTTATATTTCACTGATATTGACCATTATTTCATTGGTTGATTATGTTGTAAAAAATATTAAGGTACTGAAAAATTAGTTTGTATATGAAGGAGGAAAAGGCGATGGCTTACAGAGAGTTGAGCAAGCGGGAACTACACAAAAGATTAGAGTATTTAAAGGAGCTGTATGAGGAAATCTGTGCAGAGGAGGTATCTCTTGATATGTCCAGAGGAAAGCCGGGAACAGACCAGTTGGATCTTTCCATGGGTATGTTTGATGTTTTTCACAGCTCCTATGATTTTAAAGACGAATCCGGTTTCGATGTGAGAAATTACGGCGTAATGGACGGAATTCCTGAGGCAAAAAAACTGATGGCGGAGATTATGAATGTCAGTCCGAAGAATGTTATTGTATACGGAAATTCCAGTCTGAATATTATGTATGATACTGTCGCAAGGTCTTATGCAGAGGGCGTGCAGGGTTCAGAACCATGGTGCAGGCTTGACAAAGTAAAATGGCTCTGTCCGGTGCCGGGATATGACAGACACTTTGCAATTACAGAGCATTTTGGGATTGAGATGATTACAGTTCCTCTTTTAGAGGACGGGCCGGATATGGATATGGTAGAAAAACTTGTGTCTGAAGATAGCGCGATTAAGGGAATTTGGTGTGTTCCAGAGTATTCCAATCCGTCGGGCGTATGTTACTCAGACGAAGTCGTAAAAAGAATGGCAGCCCTGAAGCCGGCGGCTGAAGATTTCCGGATTTATTGGGACAATGCCTATGCGGTACACCATTTATATGAAGAAAAACAGGTGGAAATTTTAGATATTCTGGAGGAATGTGAAAAAGCGGGAAACCCGGACATGGTATACGAGTTTGCGTCCACTTCTAAAGTGACATTTCCGGGCGCAGGCATTGCGGCGCTTGCCACATCAAAAGCAAACATCAGGGCGATTAAAAAGCAGATGTTTGTCCAGACAATCGGACATGATAAAATCAACCAGTTAAGGCATGTGAGATATTTTAAGGATTTTGACGGCGTTAAAGAGCATATGAAAAAACATGCCGAACTCATGCGGCCGAAATTTCAGGCGGTTTTAAATGAGTTTGATGCAGAGTTAAAAGAAGCGGATATCGCAAAATGGACAAATCCGCTCGGCGGATATTTCATCTCTCTGGACGTCATGGAAGGCTGCGCAAAGAAAATTGTTCAGATGTGCAAAGATGCGGGAATGGTTCTGACGGGAGCCGGAGCAACGTATCCATATGGCGAAGACCCGAAAGACAGTAATATCCGTATCGCGCCGTCCTATGCGACGCCGGAGAAATTGCTGATGGCAAGCCGGATACTGGTGATTTGTGTAAAGATTGTTACCATTGAAAAAATGTTGGGCGAATAGTCGTGAAAAATAGAAAGAGGTGTCCGTATTTTTGGACACTTCTTTTTTTACAATAAAATACAGGAATAGGAATATGCAAATTAGAAATTGCATGAAAACTTCTTGCGCCGCTGTGAGAAATATAGTAACATATTATATGTGATTTAATGGCATAATAATATTCTGTTGACAGCGTCAGAAAAATATATTATGATTAGCACATACGAACATAAGTTCGATATGCAGAAAGGATTTTATTATGAACAAAGAAGAAAAAATAAAAGCATTAGATGCAGCGATTGAACGGATTGAAAAACAGCATGGAAAGGGTTCTGTGATGAAACTCGGCGATTCGGGAGGTCTGATTAACGTTGAGACGATACCGACCGGCTCTTTGAGTCTGGATCTTGCGCTCGGTCTTGGCGGAATCCCAAAAGGCAGAGTTATAGAGATTTATGGGCCGGAATCCAGTGGAAAGACTACGGTTGCGCTGCATATGATTGCAGAAGTGCAAAAAAGAGGCGGCATTGCAGGTTTTATTGATGCAGAGCACGCATTAGATCCTGTCTATGCCAAAGCCATCGGCGTCGATATTGACAATTTATACATTTCACAGCCGGATTACGGAGAGCAGGCGTTAGAGATTGCAGAGACGATGGTTCGTTCCGGCGCAGTGGACATTATTGTTGTGGACTCCGTAGCCGCGTTGGTTCCGAAGGCGGAAATTGACGGCGATATGGGCGATTCCCATATGGGACAGCACGCGCGTCTGATGTCGCAGGCGCTCAGGAAACTGACCGGTATTATGAATAAAACCGGCTGTACGGTTGTTTTCATCAATCAGTTAAGAGAAAAAATCGGCGTCATGTTCGGAAATCCGGAAACGACGACCGGAGGACGTGCGTTAAAATTTTATGCGACCATACGGCTTGACGTCAGACGGATTGAAACTTTAAAGGTCGGCGGAGAGATGGTCGGAAACAGAGCGCGGGTAAAGGTGGTAAAAAATAAGATTGCCCCGCCGTTTAAAGAAGCAGAGTTTGACATTACGTTTGGAAAAGGAATTTCACGCGAAGGAGATATTTTGGATTTGGCGGCTGAATGTAATGTCGTTGCAAAAAGCGGCGCATGGTATGCTTACCATAATGAGAAAATCGGACAGGGCAGGGAAAATGCCAAAAAATATCTTCGGGAAAATCCGCGCATTATGGCGGAAATCGAAAATCAGGTTCGGGATTTTTATCATTTAGAGGGTAAGGTTGATTTAGACAAGACAGATGAGCAGGCAGAGGAACTGATTGCTCCGGTTGA
Organism: uncultured Lachnospiraceae bacterium; assembly: GCA_947631665.1. Taxonomy (GTDB): domain Bacteria; phylum Bacillota; class Clostridia; order Lachnospirales; family Lachnospiraceae; genus Eubacterium_G. The sequence goes on from CANRMF010000014.1 coordinate 11,906, forward strand.
ATAAAAATGTGTCGGATTACAGAGATTATACCGTATAAAAGCAGGTTTAAAATTAAATTACAGGATACGACCGAATTTCTTTTATATCCGTCTGAGATAAAAAAGTATCATTTGACGGAGGATATGCTTCTTGAGAAAAGCGTCCTTGATGAAATCATGCAGATTTTATATCGCAGAGCAAAGGAAAGGGCGCTTTATCTGTTAGACAGGTCTTATAGGACGGAGAGACAGATACAGGACAAATTACGGGCGGGGCTGTATCCGCCGCAGGTCATCTCTCAGGTACTATCCTATCTGAAAGAATACCATTTGGTAGACGATTACCGGTATGCGCAGATGTATATTGATTACAAAAGAAACAAAAAAAGCAGACGGCAGATGGTACAGGACTTACTGTTAAAAGGCATTTCCAAAGAAGTGGTGGAGTCGGCTTTTGAAGACTCAGATTTCACAGACGGGGATTCCCTCTCCTGTTTTATACAAAAAGGAAAGCAGCGGTATGATTTGTCTGATAAAAAAGAGGTTCAAAAATTTTACCGTTATCTGTTGAGTAAGGGATACAGTTATGACGATGTCCGCAGCGCGCTCGAAACGGTAACGGATTATGACGGATAAAGAGGCTTTTTGCGGAAGCGGTCATACAAGATATATGAGAGTCATAAAAAGCGGCACAATATATGGAATAAATATATATTGCTGATTACTTGACATAATATGGTTATTCAAGTAAAATATAAATGTTGTAATGTACAATGAAAATTAAATAAGGAGGTGCTCCTGTGGAAATAACTTATGTTATTATCATATGTGCTGTCGAAGCGGTTCTGATTGCCCTCATAGCATCTTTTGCAGCGATTAAAGTCAGCAAAAGTTCAGATGAGAAGAAAATTGGTTCAGCAGAAAGCAGGGCTCGCGATATCATTGATGAAGCGATTAAAACTGCCGAAGCAAAGAAAAAAGAAGCACTCTTAGAAGCTAAGGAAGAAAACCTTAAAACTAAGAACGAGCTGGACAAGGAAATCAAAGAACGAAGAAGCGAAGTACAGCGCTATGAAAAGAGGGTTCTCAACAAAGAAGAAGCGATTGATAAAAAAGCGGACGCTTTGGATAAAAAAGAGAACAACGTCAAAGCCAAAGAAGAAGCTTTAAACGAAGCACAGGCAAAGGTAGATAAGTTAAGCGAACAGCGATTACAGGAACTTGAAAGAATCTCTGGATTAACCTCCGAACAGGCAAAAGAATATTTATTACAAATTGTTGAAGATGATGTCAAAATTGAAACTGCAAAGTTGGTAAAGGAACTGGAAGTCAGAGCAAAAGAAGACGCCGATAAAAAGGCAAAAGAAGTGATTGTCAATGCAATCCAGAAATGCGCTACTGACCATGTTTCTGAATCTACCATTTCAGTAGTTTCACTCCCAAATGAAGAAATGAAAGGTAGGATTATTGGTAGAGAGGGTAGAAACATTCGGACGCTGGAGTCTTTAACCGGCGTCGATTTAATCATCGATGATACCCCTGAAGCCGTAGTTTTATCAGGTTTTGATCCAATTCGGCGGGAAATTGCAAGAATTGCACTGGAAAAACTGATTGTCGATGGCAGAATTCAGCCAACCCGTATTGAGGAAATGGTCAATAAAGCGAAAAAAGAAGTGGAACAGACCATTCGCGAGGAAGGCGAAGCTGCAATTTTAGAGGTCGGTGTACATGGAATTCACCCTGAACTTGTACGTCTTTTAGGTAAGATGAAGTTTAGGACAAGTTTCGGACAGAATGCATTAAAACATTCTATTGAAGTGGCGCATTTGTCCGGACTTATGGCTGCGGAATTGGGACTTGATGTGCGGATTGCAAAACGGGCAGGACTATTACATGATATTGGAAAAGCTGTCGATCATGAACAAGGGATTGAAGGCACGCATATTCAGTTAGGTGTTGACCTTTGTAGAAAGTATAAAGAGTCGGCCATTGTAATTAACGCCGTAGAAGCGCATCATGGCGATGTTGAGCCGGAGTCTTTGATTGCTTGTATCATTCAGGCGGCTGATGCTATTTCTGCCGCAAGACCGGGTGCAAGACGCGAAACTCTGGAAACATATACAAACAGACTAAAACAGTTAGAAGACATTACAAATTCATTTGAGGGAGTAGATAAATCTTTTGCTATTCAGGCAGGTAGAGAGATTCGGGTAATGGTCGTTCCGGAAAAAATCAGCGATGCTGATATGGTACTTATGGCGCGGGAAATTTCTAAACAGATAGAAGCCGAGCTTGAGTATCCGGGACAGATTAAAGTAAACGTTGTAAGAGAATCAAGAGTGATAGATTACGCTAAATAATATCTATAATTTTAGGGAAATACATTTGTATTTCCCTTTTCTTATGTTATAATAAGGCAGTCAATATGCGAATTTGCAAAGTGTAGAATTTGAAAAAAATAAAGGAGACGTCAGATGGAACAGATTGGATTTATCGGAATGGGAAATATGGGATATGCCATTGCAAAGGGCCTGACATCAAAAAATTTCGGCGCAAAAATCATATTTCACAGTAATACCGTAGAAAAGATGCAGAAAGTTTCAGAGGAGTTGAAAATTGCCTATGCAGAGGACAACAGAGCTGTTGTCAGCGCGGCAAAATATATTATACTGGCAGTAAAACCTCAGATGTTTGAACAGGTAATTGCAGAAATTTCCGATTTGATTCGGGAGGAGCATATTGTTATTTCACTGGCGCCGGGATTTACGATTGAACAGCTTGCTTCTCTTTTGCCGAAGGCAAAAATTGTCCGGACAATGCCGAATACGCCGGCACTTGTAGGAGAAGGAATGACGGGAATGTCCTATCATAAAGAGGATTTTTCTTTGGAGGAGCAGGAAATGCTGTATCGTATTTTTTCTTCGATTGGAAAAGTAAAGGTGGTCGATGAAAAATATATGGATAGTATTGTCTGCGCAAGCGGAAGTTCGCCGGCTTATGTATTTATGTTTATGGAAGCTCTTGCAGACAGCGCAGTGCAATGCGGACTGCCGAGAGCAGACGCGTATGAGCTGGTCGCGCAGACAGTATTGGGTTCGGCAAAGTTAATGCAGGAAACGGGCAAACACCCTGCCCAACTGAAGGATATGGTCTGCTCGCCGGGAGGAACTACGATTGCAGGCGTCGAAGCGTTGGAAAAGAACGGATTTCGCAGCGCCGTCTTTAGTGCGACGGAGGCTTGTTACCGGAAATGCAAAAAGTTTTAATATCCGGCAGCGCCACAAAGAGGGCGGAATTATAAAAAGGAAATCGCCATTTTGCCGGCGATAGAGTCAAAACCGAAAGAATGGAGTGCATTATGAAAAAGTTTAACCGGGTTGGAAGAAAAACTGTTTATCAGGGAGTAATTTTGGATTTTTGTGAAGACGAGGTTGTTACGCCCGAAGGAAAAACCGTACAGTGGGATTATTTGAGGCATAAAGGCGCGGCGGCGGTCATTCCCGTTATGGACGACGGACGGATTCTTATGGTTCGGCAATGGAGAAATGCGATTGACCGGTTTGCGCTGGAAATTCCGGCGGGAGGTAAAAATGGGACAGAGGAGCCTACGGACATATGCGCCGCGAGAGAACTTGAAGAAGAAACCGGTTATCGGGCAAACCGGATTGAATTTTTGCAGACGATTGTTCCGGCAATTGCATATTCCGGAGAATTGATTGACATTTATGTCGCTGCGGATTTGGTTAAAACAAAACAGCACTTGGATCCTGATGAGGATATTGAATTGGAAATTTATACGGTTGAAGAATTGATACAGAAAATTATTGACAATGAAATCAATGACTCAAAAACGATTTCTGCGATATTAACCTATTACCATAAATATTGTCATAAATAAAATGTTTTACCGTACAATTTAATAAAGAATTTTTTTGGACAATGTATGAATAGAATACAGTTCTACAAGAATAAAAAAATCTATGTCTGTTTGGCGGGAATACTGGCGGCTGCCTTTATTTACCTGAAAATGAACATAGATTTTTCTTTTTATCCGGTTGATTACGGAATGGAGGCTTTTCTGAATTTGTGCCTTATTTATGCCATAAAAGATTTGAAGATATGGTGCATTATTTTTTTGCTGCGGAAATTGAAATACCGTTCCCTCATTCAATCGCTGCTCTTATTTTGTCTGGGATACCTGTTTGGAGCCTCAGTCGTGATTTCGGTCATGTATGGAAACACAATTATGGTTCCGAGAATTGTATTCTGCATTGTGACCTTTTTCTTTATCAATCATTTATATGAGAAAGAGTGGAGAAAGCTTGACGTTTTTTTTTATCTGATTCTTTTTGTGGCCGATATTTTCCTTCAGGTTTTTTTGAAAATTTTTTTCTGAAAAAATTACAATATATAGTGTGGAAAAATGTAGCGGAAAGTAGATGTTGTGTGATTGTTATGTAACCGTAAAATTATTGTGAATTCTGTGTGAAAAATTCATTTGATTTTCCATAAAAAGGCTTATATAATAGAAATCAGCACTCTTGAAATAGAGTATGAGCGAGGAAAAAATGCAGGATAAAATTGAAGAATTCATCTTACAAATTCATAAGGAAAAGAATACTTCAAGCAATACGGAAATTTCATATAAGAGAGATATAAAAAAGTTCATAGATTACATACAGAGTAAATCTATTGAGGATATTTCAAAAGTTACGCACGAAGATTTGGTACAGTATGTTGAAATGTTGAAGAAGATGGGCAGGGCGCCGTCTACGGTGTCCAGAAATATTGCTTCACTGAAAGCATATTATAATTTTTTATGCCAAAATGGGTATGCAGATGAAAATCCGGCGACAGGATTAAAAGCACCAAAAATCGAGAAAAAAATCCCTGAAATTTTGTCTTTAAAAGAAATTGATGCATTGCTGAGGCAGCCGTCAAAGAAAAGCCCGAAAGAGCTGCGGGACAAGTCTATGTTTGAACTGTTGTATGCCACAGGTATGCGGGTTACGGAACTGATTTCCCTGCGGCTGGACGATGTCAACATAAAACTGGAATATATCATTTGCAGGGACAGAAAAAAAGAGCGTCTGATTCCTTTTGGGACAGATGCAAAAAATGCGCTTGTAGAATACCTGCAGAACGGACGCACGCATTTATTGAAAGGCCATCAGGATACCGGCGTTTTGTATCCGAATTGTTCCGGTGGGGAAATGAGCCGGCAGGGGTTTTGGAAACTGATTAAGTTTTATGGAAAGAAAGCGGGTATTTCTTCTGAAATTACACCGCATACGTTGAGACATTCCTTTGCGGCGCATCTGGTTGAAAATGGCGCTGACATCAGATCGGTTCAGGAAATGCTGGGACACTCTGACGTTTCCACGACACAGATTTATATGACTGCGGGAAATAAACGGGTTCGGGAAGTATATGCAAAAGCCCACCCGAAAGCATAAAAAAACAGACAATATTGTTATACGGTCTGTTTTTTTATGTCTTGAAGTAAATTAAAAACTTATACCTGCTCAGCGATTGTATATAATAAGGTTTCCGTATCTTCCCAGCCGAGACATGGATCCGTAATGGATTTTCCATAGATGTGCTCATCAATTTTCTGACAGCCGCCTTCGATATAACTTTCAATCATCAAACCTTTCACAAGCGTTTTTAATTCACCCGAATGTTTCCGGTTGTGCATAATTTCTTTTGCAATCCGGATCTGCTCCATATATTTCTTGTTTGAATTGGAGTGATTGCAGTCAATCACAACTGCCGGATTCGCAAAATCTTTCTGCTCGTAAAGATGATACAGATTTAACATATCCTCATAATGATAATTTGGAATACACTGTCCATATTGATTCACCGCGCCGCGCAAAATTGCATGTGTCAGGTCGTTTCCGTCCGTCTGGATTTCCCAGCCGCGGTAAAGGAAGGAATGAGAGGATTGCGCCGCCTCAATGGAATTCATCATAATGGACAAATCCCCGCTGGTTGGATTTTTCATGCCGACCGGAATATCAAGCCCGCTGGCGGTAAGCCGGTGCTGCTGATTTTCAACGGAACGGGCGCCGACTGCCACATAAGAGAGACAGTCTGAAAAATATCTTGCGTTTTCCGGATAGAGCATTTCGTCGGCAATCGGAAAACCGGTATCCTCCATGATTTTTAAAAACATCTGCCGTATGGTAATCAACCCCTGAAGCAAATCAGGCTTTTTCTCAGGATCCGGCTGGTGCAACATACCTTTGTAACCTTTTCCGGTCGTTCGCGGCTTGTTCGTATAGACTCTCGGAACGATAAACAATTTGTCCGCTACTTTTTCCTGAACTCTTGCAAGACGGCTGACATAATCCTCCACAGCGTCCTGATTATCAGCAGAGCAGGGGCCGATAATGACTGCAAATTTATCGCTTTCCCCTGTGAAAATCTTTTTTAATTTTTCATCATTTTCTTTTTTCTTTAATTCTACCGCCTCAGGAACCGGATACATCGTTTTGATTTCCAAAGGCGTAGGCAGTTTTCTGTAAAAAGTACTTCCCATAATTCCTCCTGATAAAATTGGAAACAGAAAAATTCCGTTTCCGTTTTATGCGCATCATTGCGCATTTTTAATTCAGAACATAGTATAACACATATTTTAAAGAATTCAACATGAAGCGGTTTCCTGCGCAGGAAAGAACAGCGATGGGAATGAAACCTGCCGTCTTTGGAAATGATATGAAAGAAGGAATTTATTGTATTTTTTGACTTTCATTGGTAGAATGTAGAAAAGAGTGAGGGTGAAATATGCAGATTATTCAATTGTCCAATGGATTAACGTTGATATCTTATCCAATACAGCACGCAAAATCAGTTGAAATGGGATTGTATATAAAAGCGGGTTCGAGATATGAGACCAAAAGAAATAATGGAATTACGCATTTACTTGAACATATGCATTTCAGACAACTTGGCGATATGTCTCAGGAAATGATATATCATAAGGCAGAATGTATGGGAAGTTCTTTGCGCGGTACTACATACAAAGAAATGTTAAATTTTCAAATGAAAGTCAGACCAAAATATTTGGAAAACTGTTTATCGTTTTTCGAGAAAATTTTAACTTCATTTTACTGGACAGACGAGCAGTTGGAAAGTGAAAAAAAGATTGTTTTCAATGAGATATATGAAAAAGAAGACGAACAGGAGATGCAACGGATTTCAGACGAAACAATTTGGCAAAAGAATTCACTGTCACAACCAATTTTGGGGAATGAACAGGTGATAAGGAAAATCAGCCGAAAAGAATTAGCAGAGTACAAAAGAGAGGTGTTTTGTCGGGGGAATATGGCTTTCGTAATTACCGGAGCGATTGGAAATGATGATATGAAATCCATTACCGGACGGTTTGAAAAAATTTCGATTGAGGATTATCAAAAAGCGGCTGTAGATGGAAGCGTAGAGGCGCAATTTCAAAGAAAGCCGGATATCGTTATGAAAGAATATTCTTCATGGAATCTTTTAGACGTACAGTTATCGTTTGATGTAAATTTAAAACTTGTTAAAGAAAATGAACTTCTATTTTTAAATAGTATTATCGGTGGTGGAGACGGTTCCCGGCTGCAAAAAGAGATACGCGAGAAGATGGGGCTTGTGTATGATATATATTCTTATGTTGAAACTTATCATGATGCAGCCGTTTTATCAATATCTTTTTCTATTGAAAAGAAGAATTTGCAAACAGGATTGCAAAAAATTATGGATATCCTAAACAATTTAAGCGCGAATATCTCTCAAAGAGATATAGATATGAATATGACTTTTTTTACAGACAATCTATGGTTTTGGCTGGAAAATTCTCATGAATTAAATTTTCAGTTGGGATATGATTTTATAAAAGGGAATGAATTACTGACAATTGAAGAAAGAATAGAGGAAAATGAAAAGATAGACGCTTACCGTTTGAGAGTAGTGTCCGACATTATATTGAAGCGCGAAAATATTTCGTTGATTGTCATGGGAGATACAAAAGGTTTTACAAAGAAATTGTTAAAAGAATGGTTAGAGATGGAGGGCTGATATCCCGAATTTGCAGGTTTCCTTCCCATAAAAAATATGTTATGATAACGAAGAAAATGCTGTTGACGCTTGCGTCAAAAAGCATTTGAAGAGTATCCACATCGAGACGTCAGTCGAGATGTTATGGTCATTGAACCAAAAGAAAATATGCAGGGTTTAAAGATGAAAAAAGTCATTGAAAAAATAAAATGCGGTTACCAAAAATTTCGCGCGTTTTTTAAAGAAACATATCATAAGCATATCGCTTATATGTATATTACCATAGCGATTTTAATTACGCTGTTTATTGAAGTGCTTGCGGGGATTGCCGCTTCTGACCGGTCTAATATGCAGGGGATTATCTTTTTACTGGGTTCCCCTTATATTTTTCTGTGTAATGCGATGATTGTGCTGATGAGCCTTTCCATTACCTTACTGTTCCGGCGGCGTTTTTTCGGAATTTGTCTCGTTTCCATGATTTGGTTTATTCTCGGAGTGACAAACGCCATTCTCGTCAGCGTGCGGGTTACGCCGTTTATCGGCTCGGATTTGACGCTGATTGGCAGCGCTTTTTCGATTGCGGATAAGTACTTAAAGGCGTGGCAGATTGCGCTTATCGTGGCCATTATGATGCTTGTTATCGGATTTTTGGTTCTGATTTTTATTAAAGCGCCGAAAGTCCATCACAAAATCAATCTGTGGAGAAATGTGGCTGCGGTCATTGTTATCTGGGTGCTTGGGTTTGGCGTCATTAACTTGGGACGGGCTTCTAATCTGATTACCAAAAAATTTGACAATCTGCGCGACAGTTATTTTGATTTCGGCTTTGCGTATTGTTTTTCCAACAGTCTGTTTAATATGGGCGTGATTAAGCCGGAGCATTATAATCGTCTTGTCGTAAAAAATATTTCCAACCAAAATAAAAATGCAGTCGATGAAGAAAAAGTGAGCGATAAACCGAATATTATTTTTGTGCAGTTGGAATCTTTTTTTGAAGTCAACAATCTGGCAAATGTACGGTTTTCACGCAATCCGATTGCCAATTTTGAACAGTTGATGAGAGACTATCCGAGCGGATATATGACTGTTCCGGTTATCGGCGCAGGAACCGTTAATACCGAATTTGAAGTTGAGACCGGCATGACGCTTGAATATTTCGGCTCCGGTGAAATTCCTTACAACAGTTATCTGCATGACAATACAATGGAGAGTATCTGTTATAACCTCAAAAATTATGATTATCGGACGCATGCAATCCATAATAATGACGCGACATTTTACGACAGGGAAAAAGTTTTTTCACATCTCGGATACGATACCTTTGATTCTCTGGAGACCATGCCGGTTCATTTTGCCGATAAAAAGGCGTTTAATGCAAAGGGGTGGCTCAAAGATTCCTATCTGACCAAAGAAGTGATGGACACATTAAAATCGACCTCGGAACAGGATTTTATTTACACAATTACGGTACAGTCGCATGGAAAGTACGATCCGGAGGATTACAAATCCAAGATTAAAGTAAGAGGACTGGAAGATGAAAGCCTGACGGATTCCTACGAATATTACGCCGACCAGCTCTATGAGGTTGACCGGTTTATCAAAAATCTGACTGATGAACTGAAAAAATTTGACGAACATACGATTGTCGTTTTTTACGGAGACCATCTGCCGACCTTGGATATTACGGCCGGCGATTTGACGACGAGAAATCTGTTCCAGACGCCATACGTTATCTGGAGTAATTATGACAACGATTATTTCAGCGACGGCGATCTGTATACATTCCAGCTGCAATCCGTAATCCTGAAAGCACTGCATATGACAGACGGTAAAATCAATCTGTGTCATCAGGCAAATCTTGGGAAAAAAATCGAGGACTATAAGGACGAACTGCATGTATTGATTTATGATATGACGGACGGTGACCATTACGGCGAGGAAGAAGGAGAAATTATTTATCAGGAAACAGACCTGCAGATGGGAACAAGACCGATTCAACTGACCAATCTGAATATATCAAACGACTCCAAAGAAATTTTTGTGTACGGAAAAAATTTTACGGAATCCTGCAAAATCTATCTGAACGGCTCACAGCAGGAAACGGAGTATATTGATGCAAATACTTTAAAATTAACGGACACCGAACTGGAAAATGGAGATGAAATTTCCCTGCAGCTCGTAAATTCAAAAGATATTTCTTTCTATGAGGCCGATTCCATGACTTACAGAGTGGACGCAATGGAGAAAAGTAAAGAGAATCAGACAAAAAAGAAACAGGGAAAATCGAAAAACAGAACAAAATCAAAGGAATAAATTAGCATATTCACAGAAAAGCTCCATTACAATATAGAAAGGGTAATGGAGTTTTTTTATGAAAAAAATCTTAATATTTCTTATTTGCTACATTCTGATATTTCCTGTGCCGGTGTGCGCAGAGCAGGAAGCGAAAAAAGAGGAAGCGGGACTGCAGTCAGAGCATTATTATCTGATGGAAGCAAATTCCGGAAAAGTAATTGCGGCGAAAAATGAAGACGAGCGTCTGAGCCCTGCAAGTATTACAAAAATCATGACGACGCTTTTGATTTTTGAGGCGATTGACCAAAAGAAAATCACGATGGAGGATATGGTGACGACAAGCGCTTATGCGAAAAGTATGGGCGGTTCGCAGGTCTTTTTGGAAGAAGGGGAACAGCAGAGCGTGGAAACGATGATTAAATGTATCATTATTGCCTCCGGTAATGACGCGTCTGTTGCAATGGCAGAAAAGATAGCCGGTTCAGAAGAAGCGTTTGTGGAGATGATGAATCAGAAGGCTGCAAAGCTCGGTATGAACAACACGCATTTTGAAGACTGCTGCGGACTGACGGATTCCGATAACCATTATTCTTCCGCAAAAGACGTGGCGATTATGTCCAGAGAACTGATTACCCGTTATCCGAAAATTCTGGAATATTCTTCCATCTGGATGGAAACGATTATCCATAAGACCAATAAGGGTGAGAGCGAATTTGTTTTATCCAACACCAATAAACTGTTAAAGGCAAACGAATATGTGAAAGGGCTGAAAACCGGAAGTACCAGCAAAGCAAAGTACTGCGTGTCGAACGTTGCCATCAAGGACGGCGTTACGCTGATTTCCGTTGTGATGGCGGCGCCGGATTATAAAGTCCGTTTTTCTGATTCGGGAAAACTCATCAATATGGGGTTTGCAAAATGTAAAACTTACACAGACGACGAGGAACAAATGAAGCTTGACACCATAGGCGGCGAAAAAAATCAGGTCAGGGTAAAAAAGGAAAAGCTAATTTATGTAGATACCGACGGGATTGATTTTTCAAAAATCCAAAAGAAAAATCAGGTTGACCGGTATTTGGAAACGCCGATTAAAAAAGGCGACGTAGTCGGAACTACAGAGTACTATCTGGGCGGCAAAAAGATTGCTCAGAGCAACATTGTGGCGGAGGAATCGGTCGCGCCGGTTTCTTACGGATTTGAGGTAAAAAGGCTTTTTTCTCTGTTTTTTCAGTTCGCATAAAGGTTTCGGTATTGAAAAAAAGTCAGATATTATGTAAAATCGTTTAGGAGAAAGTGAAGAAGTACTATGGATTTGGAATTTAAGTTACAGGTGTTTGAAGGGCCGCTCGACCTGCTTCTGCATCTGATTGAAAAAAATAAAATTGATATTTATGATATTCCGATTGTGGAAATTACAAACCAGTATCTTTCCTATGTGGAGGCCATGCCAAAAGACGATTTGGAACTGGCAAGCGAATTTCTTGTGATGGCCGCGACGCTGATTGATATTAAAAGCCGTATGCTTTTACCGAAAGAAATTGATGAAAATGGGGAGGAAATTGATCCGAGAGCAGAACTGGTGGAAAAGTTAATTGAATACAAGACATACAAATATGCTGCCGCAGAACTCAGGGATATGCAGCTTTATGCCGGAAAGTCCATGTACAAAGCGCCTACGGTTCCAAAAGAGGTGCAGAAGTACGAACCGCCGGTTGATTTAGACCGGCTGCTTTCAGGGGTTACGCTGAAAGGCTTAAATGACATTTTCCAGATGGTTTTAAAACGACAGGTTGATAAAATTGATCCCGTCCGCAGTAAATTCGGAAAAATCGAAATGGAGGAGGTCAGCCTGCCGGACAAAATAGATTTTGTGTCGAAAACCGTAAGGCAGAAGAAGCGGTGCAGTTTTAAGCAACTGCTGGAGGCACAGCACTCCAAAATGGAAGTCATTGTCTCTTTTTTGGCGGTGCTTGAGTTGATTAAGGTGGGACGGATTGAGGTGCATCAGGAAAATACTTTTGATGATATCTACATAGATTCGATTGAATAATGAAGACCCATGAAAAAGATAAAACGGAAATATAAGAATTTTCGGAGGATAAGATGGAAAGAAATTACAAGGCGGAAATTGAAGCGATTTTGTTTACAATGGGAGAATCCGTTGAAGTCGGTAAAATTGCCGCAGCGCTGGATTTAAAATCTGCAGAGGTGAAAAAAATAATCGCGCAGATGCAGGAAGAATTAAAAGATGAATCCAGAGGAATTAAAATTATTGAATTAGAAGACGCCTATCAGATGTGCACAAAGCCGGAAATGTACGAGGCGCTGATTAAGGTTGCAAAACAGCCGAAACGACAGGTTTTGACAGACGTTCTAATGGAAACGTTATCGATTATCGCTTATAAACAGCCGGTGACAAAATCTGAAATCGAAAAAATCAGGGGAGTGAAATCGGATTTTGCAGTCAATAAACTGGTAGAGTATGAACTGGTAGAAGAAATCGGAAGGCTGGACACTCCGGGACGTCCGCTGCTTTTCGGGACTACCGAAGAATTTTTGAGAAGGTTCGGTGTGGAATCGCCGGACGCGCTTCCTATCGTCGATTCCGAAATGCTGGAGGAATTTAAACAGCAGGCGGAGGAGGAAGTTACTTTAAAATCAAATGATTAACTCAGATTGGCAATGGAGCCGTATTCCGAAACAAAGCGTTCAGGAAAACGGACTCCATTTTTTATATCATCTGTTCTTTAATAAAAACCGACTGCAGTTCCATGCCGGAAGTTTTTCTGATAAATGAAAACGGATTGTTGTACATATAATGTATCAATGAAGTTTTTAGAAGATGGGGAAACCCAATCTTTGCCGGTCGTGCAAAAACCATACCACGACGCATGAGGAGGATTATGAAAAAAGTATTTCTGGCGTTTTTCTGCATACTTTTACTGGCAGACTCGATTCCGGTCAATGCGAAAGAGCCGGATTTAGGCTGCATTTCGGCGGTGTTAATTGACGCGGAATCCGGAAGGGTACTCTATGAAAAAAATGCTGAAGAAGAAAGGGCGATGGCAAGCACAACAAAAATTATGACCTGTATGATTGCATTGGAACAGTCCAATCCGGAGGAACTTGTCACAGTTTCAAAAAATGCCACGCGTATGCCAAAGGTGAAAATGTACATAAAGCAGGGAGAACAGTACCGGCTGAAAGATTTATTGTATGCGCTCATGCTTGAATCGTATAATGATGTGGCTGTCGCCATCGCTGAACATATTGGCGGGAGTGTGAAAGGGTTTGCAAAGCGTATGAATCAGAAAGCAAAAGAACTGGGAATGATTCATACCCATTTTGTGACGCCGAATGGTCTGGACGCAAAAAAACATTATTCCACTGCCAAAGACATGGCGCTTTTAGGCGCGTATGCCATCAAAAACCCGACGTTTCTGGAGATTGTAAACAAAAAAAATTATCGTATCAAAGAGCAGAAAAGCGGAAGAATAATTCAGGTTTCCAATAAGGACGCTTATCTCTCTATTGACGCTGATGCAATCGGAATTAAAACAGGTTTTACAAACCGCGCGGGATATTGTTTTGTCGGCGCAGTGAAGCAGGACACAGCGGTCTTTACCTCCTGTGTGCTTGCGAGCGGCTGGCCGCCAAATAAAAATCAGAAATATACGGATACAAAAAAACTGATGGCTTTTGGGAAACAGCATTTTAAAAAAGATTTATTAAAAATAAACAAAAAGGTTGTTCTGGATATTGATAATGGGCGTTTCAGTCATCTGACGGCGCAGATTCAGGGCGAAAAAGAAATTTTAAAACAAAATCAGGAAAGTTACCGTTTTGAAACGAAATATTCTTATAAATTGCCAGTCAAAAATAATCAGGTCATTGGTTATACTAATGTATATATTGGGGATTTCTGTTTTGGAAGTTTTGAAATCAGGGCGATGCATGATGTGCCGGTTTATGACTATCAGTATTGTTTGAGGGATATTTTAAAACGGCTGTTTCCGTAAAGTTCAGCTTGCAGCTCGAATCCGCTTCGCTGCTTGTCGCTGCGGTGGTGTTAGCAGTTTATTTTCAAAGTTCAGCCTGCAGCTCGAATCCGCTTCGCTGCTTCTCGCTGCGGTGGTGTTCCACCACCGGATAAAATAATTTTTCACCGAATAGTGCGCAAGCGCCCTATCGGCTCAAATTATTTTATCGGACGGCTGAACTTTGGGGCAAATTTAGTTTTACATCTGGGGATATCTGTGTTATATTTATACCAAATTGGGTTTTACACTAAATATTGTGTTTTTTTCTTTTATTGTAACAAAATCATGATGTTTTATAAGTTTTTATTTTGTCTGAAAGCAGGATTGTTTCGGAGGTGTTTATGAAGTTTACAAAGATGGAAGGTTGTGGAAACGATTATATTTATATCAACGGTTTTGAATACCAGATTGATAATCCGGAAAAACTTGCACAGAAGGTCAGTGACAGACATTTTGGAATCGGATCTGACGGACTGATTATTATCAATCCTTCTGCGGTTGCAGATTTCAGAATGGATATGTATAATGCGGACGGTTCTCAGGGAGAGATGTGCGGAAACGGTATCCGGTGCGTCGCAAAATATGTCTATGATTTCGGATTGACGGAAAAAAAGCAGATTACAGTGGAAACGCTTGGAGGAATTAAAACACTTGATTTGACTGTTGTGGACGGAAAGGTTTCAACTGTCCGCGTCAATATGGGCGCGCCTGTCCTTGAAGCGAATAAGGTGCCGGTGCTCTCCGACAAAGAGCAGGTGATTGACGAGCCGGTTCAGGTGCTCGGAAAAACGTACCGGATTACATGCGTATCTATGGGAAATCCACACGCAGTAACATTTGTTGACGACACCGATGCTTTGGAGATTGAGCAGATTGGCCCATGCTTTGAACATGACAAAATGTTTCCAAACCGCGTCAATACGGAATTTGTACAGGTGCTTGACCGTAATACGATTAAAATGCGCGTTTGGGAAAGGGGCTCCGGCGAGACTTTTGCCTGCGGTACCGGTACATGCGCAAGCGTCGTCGCATGTGTCTTAAACGGAAAAACAGACCCTCAGGTAACTGTCCATCTGCTGGGCGGAGATTTGTTTATTGAATATGATACGAATGAAAATACCGTCTATATGACCGGCCCGGCAAGGGTTGTATTTTGCGGGGAATATGATGCGTAGCATCTGAAAGCTGGGCAGTTGGCGTTGAAAAGGATAGGAGGCAGTCTATGAAGCTTGTTGATTTACTGACAAAGTTTGATTATGAAGTGGTTCAGGGAAGTACGGAGATTGAAATCAATCATCTGCAAAATGATTCCAGAAATGTCATGCCAAAGGACGTCTTTGTCTGTATCGAGGGCGCCGGTTTTGACGGGCACCAGTTTGTAAATGAAGTCAGTCAGAGCGGGGCTGCAGCCGTTGTGGTTATGAAGGAAACGGACGCTCCAAAAGATTTGACGGTGATACGGGTTTCGGATACGCGGTATGCGCTCGCCTGTATGTCCGCAGATTATTTCGGTAATCCGGCGGAAAAAATGACGACAATTGGCATTACGGGAACTAAAGGAAAAACGACGACCGCCTATATGGTGCGTTCCGTATTGGAGAGTATCGGAATAAAAACCGGACTGATTGGGACGATAGAAACAATTATCGGCGAGCATGTGATACCGGCAAAAAACACGACGCCGGAATCATTTGTGATTCAAAAGAGTTTTGCCGAGATGGTGAAAGAGGGCTGCCGCTGTGTTGTCATGGAGGTTTCTTCGCAAGGGCTGATGCAGAACCGCGTTTCCGGTTTTACCTTTGATTATGGTATTTTTACCAATATTGAGCCGGATCATATCGGCCCGAATGAACATAAAGATTTTGATGATTATCTGCAGTGTAAGAAAAAACTGCTGACACAGTGCAGGCATGGCATTGTCAATATGGACGCGGATTATATTGACCGCGTGCTGGAGGGGCATACCTGCGATTTGGAAACATACGGAGTCAATGGCAGTTATGATTTTATCGCCAAAAACATCAGGCTTTTTAAAAAACCGGGAAGTTTAGGCGTCTCTTATGATTTAGCCGGGAAACTGGAATTTCCGGTTGAAATTCATGTGCCGGGTTATTTTAATGTCTATAATTCTCTCTGCGCAGTGGCAATCTGCAGTCATTTTACTACGGATACGGAAAAAATCAGAGCCGCTCTGATGAATGTGCGCGTAAAAGGACGTGTGGAAATCATTCCGATATCCAAGCGGTTCACACTGATGATTGACTATGCGCACAATGCGATGAGTCTGGAAAGTCTGTTGGAGAGCCTGAGAGAATTTCAGCCAAAGCGTCTTGTTACCCTGTTTGGTTGTGGCGGAAACCGCTCAAAAGACCGGAGGTATGAAATGGGCGAAGTTTCTTCCCGCCTTTCCGATTTGACGATTGTAACTTCGGATAATCCGAGATTTGAAGAACCGATGGACATTATTCAGGATATCCTGACCGGCGTACAGAAGGCTGACGGTGAGTATGTGACGATACCGGATCGAAAAGATGCTATCCGCTATTCCATTTTGAACGCGCAGGACGGCGACGTCATTATCTTAGCCGGAAAAGGGCATGAAGACTATCAGGAAATCAGGGGAGTAAAATATCCGATGGACGAGAGGGTTCTGATTGCTGAAATTATTGAAGAAGATGAAGTGAAAAAAGTATTATAGATTGGATTGATTACAGACTAAGGAAAGAAGGATAAACATATGTGTGGTATTTGTGGATTTTTTGGGAAGACGGAAAACAATAAAGAGATATTGAAAAAAATGATGGACAAGATTGCCCACAGAGGGCCTGACGACGAGGGAATGTATGTGGACGCTCAGGCAGCCATCGGCCACCGCAGGCTGAGCATTATTGATTTGGATCATGGCGCACAGCCAATGTACAATGAAACCGGCGATATTGCGATTGTTTTTAACGGAGAAATTTACAACCACTTAGAAATCCGAAAAGATTTAATAGGGAAAGGCCATCAGTTTGCCAATGATTCCGATACCGAATGTCTGATTCATGGATATGAGGAATACGGCGTCGATCTGCTTTCAAAACTGCGTGGAATGTTTGCCTTTGTAATCTGGGATTCCAAAAATCAGACCGCTTTTGGCGCAAGAGACCATTTTGGAATTAAACCGTTTTATTATGCAAAAGATGAAAAGCATTTGATTTTCGCTTCGGAGACAAAAGCCATTCTGGAGTTTCCTGAATTCCGCAAAGAGTTGAATGAGGCTGCGCTGGAGCAGTATTTGAGTTTTCAGTATTCCGTCCTTCCGGAAACTTTCTTTAAAGGGATTTACCGGCTTCCTGCCGGTCACTATATGATTTATAAAGACGGGCATCTGACTATCGACCGCTATTTTGATCCGATGATGGAGCCAAAGAGCGACGGAAATCTTTCCGAGACCGTTTCGGAGATTGAGGCAGTCGTCCACGATACCGTTGACGCCCATATGATTGCCGACGTCGAAGTTGGTTCTCTGTTGTCGAGCGGCGTGGATTCCAGTTATGTTGTTTCCGAATTTCCGGGCGAGAAAACGTTTACCGTCGGTTTTCTGGACAAGCAAAGCCGCTACAATGAAATCCGTTATGCGGAGGACTTGGTCGGAGAACTGGGCAAGAAAAACTTCAGTAAAAATATTGACAGCGATGAATATTTTGATTCAATCGAAACGGTGATGTATTACATGGACGAGCCGCTTGCAGATCCGTCCTGTATTGCGCTGTATTTTGTCGACCAGCTCGCCGCAGAGCAGATTAAGGTCGTTCTGTCCGGCGAGGGCGCAGATGAGTTTTTCGGAGGATACAATATTTACCACGAACCGCTGTCTTTGAAAAATTATCAGAAAATTCCGAAATTTATCCGCAAAGGCCTTGCGTCAATTGCAAAAAAAATGCCGGATATCAAAGGACGCGATTTTATTATACGGGGCAGCAAGAGTGTGGAGGAGAGGTTTATCGGAAATGCAAACATGTTTTCCGTTGAGGATCGGGAGAAACTTTTAAAGACCAATCTGACGCATATCACACCACAGGAAATTGTATCGACGACCTACGACAAAGTATCGCATCTCAATGATATTGCAAAAATGCAGTATATCGATACGAATTTCTGGCTTCAGGGCGATATCTTATTAAAAGCCGATAAAATGAGCATGGCGCATTGCCTTGAGTCGAGAGTACCGTTCCTTGACGTGAAGGTTTTTGAATATGCAAAGAAGCTGCCGATTGACTTCCGGTGCAATAAAGAGGCTACCAAGAGGGCTTTCCGGATTGCTGCAAAACGTCATATACCGGAAGCGACAGCCAATAAAAAGAAGTTGGGCTTTCCGGTTCCAATCCGCGTATGGCTGAAGGAGGAGCGCTATTACAACCGCGTTCTTTCCACGCTGACATCGGATACGGCAAAACAGTTTTTCCATACAGAACAGCTTGTTCAGCTGATGGAGGAGCATAAAGCGGGAAAAGCCGACCACAGCAGAAGAATCTGGACTGTTTATGTTTTTCTGGTATGGTATCGGGTTTACTTCGAGGAAGAAGCCTTTTGTCCGAAAAATCACGACTGGATACAACAGCGGATTCGGACGGCATAAGAACGGATTTTACATTTTTCGTCAGATTTCACTTGATATTTGACGGTAAAAGATTTAATCTATATGAGGTGAAAATTGTAACATTTTTATTCGACAGAATGAATTGTTGTTGCTAATCGCAGGAATATTTCTGCGTAAATAAAAACTCTCATAAATTGATGAGGGTTCAATAATATATAATGGAGGACTATTTTATGAGTACTACGGCAGAAGTTACAGCAAGAAAGAGAATGGAAGCTCTCCTTGATGATAACAGTTTTGTTGAAATCGGTGCTTTTGTAAAAGCAAGAAGTACGGATTTTAACCTTCCAAAAAAAGCTGCTTTGTCAGACGGTGTCATTACCGGATATGGACTCATCAACGGCAGACTGGTGTATGCGTACAGTCAGGACGCGTCAGTATTGGGAGGTTCTGTTGGCGAAATGCACGCAAAGAAAATTTTAAATCTTTATCAGTTGGCAATGAAGACGGGCGCTCCGGTCATAGGTCTTATTGACAGTGCCGGTTTAAGGCTTCAGGAAGGCGTCGACGGATTAGACGCGTTTGGAAAAATTTACCAGAAACAGGCAATGGCTTCCGGCGTAATTCCACAGATTTCGGCTGTTTTCGGAAATTGTGGCGGAGGGCTTAGCGTTATGGCAGGTCTTTCTGATTTTACGTTTATGGAAAAAGACCATGCGCAGTTGTTTATCAATTCCCCGAATGCAGTTGACGGCAACAGAAAAGAACTCTGTGATACGGCGTCAGCTTCTTTCCAGAGCGGGCAGGCAGGCAATGTCGATTTTGTGGGAACGGAGTCAGAAATTTTAAATGAAATCAGAGATCTCATCTCCATCTTACCTGCGAACAACGAGGAGGAGGCCTGCGACGTCGAATGTAAAGACGATTTAAACAGAGCGGCGGCAGGAATTGAAACCCAGATTGAAGATACAAAACTGGCGGCAGAAAATCTTTCTGACGATGGCTTTGTAATGGAAGTAAAGAAAGCGTATGCGCCGGAAATGTTTACGGCGTTTATCAAACTGAATGGCGCAACGGTCGGCGTCGTTGCAAACAGAACAAAAATCTACGGCGACGATATGGAGGCTGTGGCTGAATTTGATGCAAAACTTACATACAAGGGCTGTGAAAAAGCCGTTGATTTTGTAAACTTCTGCGACGCTTTTCAACTTCCGGTTCTGACGCTTACAAATGTAAACGGATATGAAACTTCAAAGTGTCAGGAATATCATGGCGCAAAGCAGACTTCAAAATTGATTTACGCTTATGCCAACGCCACTGTGCCAAAGGTAAATGTGATTCTTGGAAACGCCGTAGGAAGCGCTTATATTGCAATGAACAGTAAAGCAGTCGGCGCAGACATGGTTTACGCATGGCCGACGGCAAAAATCAGCATGATGGAAGCCGGAGAGGCTGTTAAAATCATGTATGCAGAGGAACTTGCAGCCGGAACGGCAGACGTTTCCACAAAGACGGCCGAATATGAAGCGATGCAGGGTTCTATTTCATCTGCCGCTGCCAGAGGCGTGGTGGACAGCATTATTGAGCCGGCAGATACGAGAAAGTATGTCATTGGAGCTTTTGAAATGCTCTATACCAAATACGAGGAAAGACCATCAAAAAAACATGGAACCGTTTAAGAGAGGTGATCAAATGAAAAAATTGCGTTATATTTTTAGTGTCATTTTGCTTCTTACCTGTTTCGTTTTTTCAGGTGTTTCCGTAAGGGCTGACGATACTTTAGATGAGAATGCGCTGGCAGGAATGTATGCGCAGCCGGAGGCGGAAACAGAACCGGAATCCACTTATGCTGACGGAAAATTAACCCAGTCAGAGGTTGACCAATATGTCCAGCAGTATGCCGGAATGATTTCATCACTGTTAAGTTTTTCAGAGGAAGAAGTCGGGGTGGTTCAGAAAAGTTCTGAGGGACAGACCGGTTTTGAAGGTATTTTTGAAACTTACGAGCAACTGAAAGAGATGGACTTAGGAGAATATCAGACCTGTAACAATACGACCGTATCCGAAAGCGCGGCGGATAATGTCAATCTTCTTTTTGATATGGTTTTTGAAAAAAAGACAGTCACTCTGGATATTGATTTATCTGTTTACGATAATATCGGAGTTACTTACAACAACTTATCTCTAGTAAACCGGGACGATGTTCTGAAAAAAGCAAAAAAAGGAAGCGGGGAGACGTTAAGCGAGCGAATGCTCACTGCGCTTGCAAATACCCTGATGGGTATGGGAACAGTCTTTCTTGTACTGATTTTTATCAGCTTAATTATTTCGTTGTTTAAATATATTCCGTTGATTACGCAAAAAGTAAATCAGCGCAAGGCAAAGCAGGCTCAGCAGTCTGTGCCTGCCGCAGTAAAAAATACGGACGCTGTGCAGGAATTGCCTGCCGATGTCAAAGAAAGTCCGGATAATCAGGAATTGATTGCCGTTATTGCCGCAGCGATTGCAGCAAGCGAACAGGTATCCACAGACAGTTTTGTAGTCCGTTCTATCAGAAGAAGATAAAAAATCAAAGAGAAGTTTAGGAGGAATCAGTCAAAATGAAAAATTATAGCATTACAGTCAATGGAACAACTTATGATGTTATTGTAGAGGAAAAAGGAAGCGCACAGAGCGCACCGGTAAGAAACAGCGCTCCGGCTGCCCCTGCGCCGGCTGCTGCCGCACCGGTATCAGACCAGACAGCGGGAAGCATTAAAGTAACCGCGCCGATGCCGGGTAAGGTTTTGTCCATTACCGCAGAAGTAGGTCAGGCAGTAAAGAAGGGCGACACAATTTTAGTATTTGAGGCAATGAAGATGGAAAATTCTGTTGTAGCTCCACAGGACGGAACGGTTGCAGGAATTTCTGTTGCAGTAGGGGATTCCTTTGAATCCGGCGCTGTAATCGCTTCACTGAACTAACGATGTAAGGCATGACTGTAAATTTGGAGGTAACTTATGAATATATTAGATACAATAGGAAATCTAATTGATCAGACCGCCTTTTTCGGATTATCATGGGGCAACTATGTCATGATTCTGGTTGCCTGTGTGTTTCTGTATCTGGCTATCAGAAAGGGATACGAACCGTTACTGCTGGTTCCGATTGCTTTCGGTATGCTTTTGGTAAATATGTATCCGGATATTATGAAAGAGGAGGGGCTGCTTCATTATTTTTACCTGTTAGATGAATGGAGTATTCTTCCGTCGCTGATTTTTATGGGCGTCGGAGCCATGACAGACTTTGGCCCGCTGATTGCCAATCCAAAGAGTTTTCTTCTCGGAGCGGCAGCGCAGTTTGGTATTTACTCCGCATATTTTCTGGCAATACTTATGGGATTTAACGGAGAGGCGGCCGCAGCCATTTCCATTATCGGTGGAGCGGACGGGCCGACTTCCATCTTCCTTGCGGGAAAACTCGGACAGACAGCGCTTTTAGGCCCGATTGCGGTCGCTGCATATTCTTATATGTCTTTAGTTCCGATAATCCAGCCGCCGATTATGAGATTGTTTACGACGGAAAAAGAACGTAAAATCAAGATGGAACAGCTAAGGCCTGTTTCCAAACTGGAAAAAATTCTTTTCCCGATTATCGTTACGATTGTCGTTGTAATGATTTTGCCTACGACCGCACCGTTGGTCGGTATGCTGATGCTTGGAAATCTCTTTAGGGAATCCGGTGTTGTAAAGCAGTTGCAGGAAACAGCTTCCAATGCGATGATGTATATTGTCGTTATTTTCCTCGGCACCAGCGTCGGCGCGACAACCAGCGCAGAGGCATTTTTGAATATTTCCACAATCAAGATTGTGATTTTAGGTTTGGTAGCGTTTGCAGTCGGTACTGCGGCAGGCGTGCTGTTTGGAAAACTGATGTGCGGCGCTACGCATGGCAAGGTAAATCCGCTGATTGGCTCCGCAGGCGTTTCGGCAGTTCCGATGGCGGCGAGAGTTTCCCAGAAGGTCGGCGCAGAAGCAGATCCGACAAACTTTTTGCTGATGCACGCGATGGGGCCGAATGTTGCCGGCGTTATCGGTACGGCGGTTGCGGCAGGTACCTTTATGGCGATATTTGGTGTTAAATAATAATTACGGAGGAAAATAAAATGGCAGAGAAAAAACCGGTAAAGATTACCGAAACAATATTGAGAGATGCGCATCAGTCTTTAATTGCTACGAGAATGCCGACGGAGCTGATGCTTCCGATTATTGATACAATGGATCAGGTCGGATATTATTCCGTAGAATGTTGGGGCGGAGCAACGTTTGACGCGTGTCTCAGATTTTTGAAAGAAGATCCATGGGAGAGACTGAGAAAATTAAAAGACGGATTTAAAAATACAAAACTTCAGATGCTTTTTCGGGGACAGAACATTTTAGGGTACAGTCATTATTCTGACGACGTCGTAGAATATTTTGTCCAGAAATCTCTGGCAAACGGAATTGATATTATCCGTATTTTTGATTGTCTTAATGATCTTAGAAATCTTGAAACCGCAGTCAAGGCGGCAAACAAAGAAAAAGGTCACGCGCAGGTTGCACTTTCTTATACTTTGGGAGACGCTTATACGCTTGACTACTGGAAAGAGACTGCAAAGCGCATTGAGGATATGGGCGCAGATTCTCTCTGTATCAAGGATATGGCGGGACTTTTAACGCCGTTTAAGGCAACAGAACTGGTGCAGGCCTTAAAAGAGGGAACCGATCTTCCGATTGACCTGCATACGCATTATACTTCCGGCGTTGCTTCCATGACTTATTTAAAAGCTGTAGAGGCAGGCTGCGATATTCTGGATACGGCGATTTCACCATTCTCTATGGGAACTTCACAGCCGGCAACCGAAGTGATTGTAGAAACGCTTAAAGGCACCGAATACGATACCGGTCTTGACCAGAACCTTTTGAAGAAAGTCGCAGACCACTTTAAACCATACAGGGAGGAATGTCTTTCCAACGGATTGCTGAACACGAAAGTTATGGGCGTGGATATAAACGCCCTGCTTTATCAGGTTCCGGGCGGTATGCTTTCCAACATGGTTTCCCAGCTCAAGGAAATGGGCGCGGAAGATAAATTTGATGAAGTGCTTCAGGAAATTCCGAGAGTTCGTAAAGATTTCGGTGAACCGCCGCTTGTAACGCCGTCCAGCCAGATTGTAGGGACACAGGCAGTGTTGAATGTCGTAATGGGCGAACGCTATAAAATGGTCAACCAGCAGGCAAAAGATCTGCTTTCAGGAAAATACGGTCAGACGGTAAAACCGTTTGATAAAGAAGTGCAAAAGAAAGCAATCGGTGATGAGGAACCGATTACCTGCAGACCGGCGGATTTAATTGCGCCGTCACTGGATCAATTTGAAAAAGAATGTGCGCAGTGGAAACAGCAGGACGAAGACGTTTTGACTTACGCCCTGTTCCCACAGGTAGCAAAGGAATTTTTTGAGTATCGGCAGGCACAGCAGACAAAAGTAGATCCTGCTGTCGCCGACAAGGTAAACGGATCATATCCGGTATAAAGAAAAGGATAAAAAATAAAAAGAGGACAGTCTGATGCTGTCCTTTTTTTAAAAACGGGAGAATTATGAGCAGGGTTTTAATCATTGGCGGCGGAGCTTCCGGAATGATGGCAGCAATCGCAGCCGCATATCAGGGACATGAGGTTCATGTTTTTGAAAAAAATGAAAAATTAGGAAAAAAACTCTATATTACCGGCAAAGGAAGATGTAATCTGACCAACAATTCCGACAGGGAAATCCACTTTCAAAATATTATAAGAAATCCCAAGTTTTTATACAGCGCTTACCATTGCATGGACGCACAGGCGGTCTGCGCAATGTTTGAAGCTGCGAAAACGGCGCTCAAAACAGAGCGTGGAAACAGGGTATTTCCGGTCAGTGACAAATCGTCGGATATTATCCGCGCCCTGACGGATTTGATGAAAGAAGCAGGCGTACAAATCCATACAAATACTGAAATTCAAAGTATTTCCGTTTCTGAAAATAAAGTATTTCTGGAGGATAACCGCCGGCGCACTCACGAGGGCGGCAAGGTGATTGTCGCAACCGGAGGGCTGTCTTATCCCGTAACCGGTTCGACCGGAGACGGTTACCGGTTTGCGCAAAAACTTGGCCATACGATAGAAGAAACGTCGCCGTCACTGGTTCCTTTTCACATTAGCGGCGAACTCTGCAAAAAGATGCAGGGGTTATCGCTCAAAAATGTTTCGTTAAAAATCATTGACGAAAACGGAAAAGAGTATTATAAGGAACAGGGAGAAATGCTTTTTACGCATTTTGGTATGAGCGGGCCGTTAGTACTATCGGCAAGTTCTTTTATCAGCGGTCAGTTGAAAAAACACCGTTTTTGGGCAGTTATCGACTTAAAGCCGGCGCTGACTTTTGAGGAGCTTGATTTGCGCCTGCTTCGGGATTTTGAAATGTTTTCCAATAAAAATTTTCAAAACGCCCTAGACCGGCTGCTGCCAAAAAAGATGATTCCCGTTATTGTCGGGCTGACCGGCATCAGCCCTTTCAAGAAAGTGCATGAAATCACAAAGAAAGAGCGTCTTGCTCTGGTGCGCTTGTTGAAAGAGTTGAAGTTTTCCATTGCGGGACTTCGCGGTTATAATGAAGCAATTATCACAAAGGGCGGCGTCTCTACCAAAGAAATCAATCCAAAAACGATGGAGTCCAAACTCTGCCCGAATGTATATTTTGTCGGAGAGGTTATAGACGTAGACGCGCTGACCGGAGGCTTTAATCTCCAGATTGCATGGAGTACCGGATATCTTGCGGGAAGCAGTATTGATTAAATCGGGACAAGACACAGAAATCAAAAATCAGGAGGAATTTAAAATGTATAATATCGCAATCGATGGGCCGGCGGGCGCCGGAAAAAGCACTATTGCAAAAATTGTCGCAAAGAAACTCGGTTATATTTATGTTGATACGGGAGCGATGTACCGCACGCTGGCGCTTTCCTGTTTTCGGGCAGAAATTGCTGCCTCAGAGCAGGAAAAAGTTGTGGAAAACTGCAGGTCAGTCAAGGTTACGCTCGGTTATGAGGACGGGACGCAGAAGGTCTATCTGAACGGCGAAGACGTCAGCGCGGAAATCAGACAGGAGGAGATTGGCAACATGACCTCCGCGATT
Source organism: uncultured Lachnospiraceae bacterium (assembly GCA_947631665.1). Lineage (GTDB taxonomy): Bacteria > Bacillota > Clostridia > Lachnospirales > Lachnospiraceae > Eubacterium_G. Next base: position 38,028 of record CANRMF010000014.1, read on the forward strand.
GCCGTATATCCGCCGGTGCGTGAAATTATGGTGGCAATGCAAAAGCAGATTGCAAAAGAAAACAACGTCGTGATGGACGGACGGGATATCGGTACGGTCGTGCTGCCTGATGCCGATTTGAAAATATATCTGACTGCCAGCGCGAGAACGAGGGCGGAAAGAAGATATAAAGAACTGACCGAAAAAGGTCAGGAATGTAATATTGATGAAATTGAAGCTGATATTATTGAGCGGGATTATCGTGATATGCACAGGGAAGTATCGCCGCTGAAGCAGGCAGACGACGCCGTTTTAGTGGATTCTTCACAGATGGATATCGAGCAGGTCGTAGAAAAGATTATCAGTCTGGTGTAACTTCCACAGGAAAGGGTGCAGAAAAATGCAGGTAAAAATTGCCAAAAGCGCGGGCTTCTGTTTTGGGGTGCAGCGCGCAGTGGACAGTGTATATAGCGAAATCGCGACAAACGAAGGCGATATTTATACATTCGGGCCGATTATACATAACGATCAGGTTGTCGACGATTTAAAAAGCAGGGGCGTTTCGGTAATCACCTCCGAGCAGGAGTTAAGGCAGATTACCGAGGGCACTGTGGTCATTCGTTCTCATGGAATTTCCAGAGATTTGTATGAAAAAATAAAACGGCAGGGCGTGAAAATTGTCGATGCAACCTGTCCGTTTGTAAAAAAAATTCATAAAATTGTGGATCAGGAGAGCAAATCCGGAAAAATTATTGTGATTATCGGGAATGACAGACACCCGGAGGTGGAAGGAATTCGCGGCTGGGTGCATGGAAAAAGTGTAGTGCTGAGCAGGGAAGAACAGATTGACGATTTGATGCGTGAAAAAACAGTCCGTTATTGTGTTGTATCGCAAACGACATTTAATCACAATAATTTTAAATATTTAGTTGAAATTATGCGAAAAAAGGGGTATGATATAAACGTTGTAAACACAATTTGCAATGCGACAAATGTACGTCAGGTTGAAGCTAAAGAAATTGCGTCGGAAGTTGATGCGATGATTGTCATAGGAGGAAGGAACAGTTCCAACACACAAAAGCTTGTCGATATCTGTAAGGCACAGTGTGGAAATACCTTCTTTGTACAGACTGCCGATGACTTGAATTCCTATGATTTGAAAGCATTTCAGTCTATTGGTATTACAGCAGGGGCGTCAACCCCAAAGAATATTATTGAGGAGGTTCATACTGAATGTCAGAAGAGATGAGTTTTGAACAAATGTTAGAAGATTCCATTAAGTCTGTTCATAATGGAAGCACTGTTGAAGGAAAGGTTATCAGCGTTAAGCCGGACGAGGCTGTTTTAAATATCGGGTATAAGGCTGATGGCATTCTCACAAGTACGGAATACTCTAATACACCTGTTGATCTGACAACTGTAATTTCAGTAGGCGATGAACTGACAGTAAAGGTTCTTAAAGTCAATGACGGCGACGGTCAGGTTGCCCTGTCATACAAGAAGCTTGCTGCAGAGAAAGCAAATAAGAAAATTGAAGAAGCTTTTGAAAATAAAGAAGTTCTCAAAGCACCAGTTGTTCAGATTTTGAAAGGCGGTTTGAGTGTTGATGTCGATGGCGGCAGAGTATTTATTCCGGCAAGTCTTGTTTCAGATAATTTTGAAAGAGACCTGAATAAATATCTCAATCAGGAAATCGAATTTGTAGTTACTGAATTTGAGCCGAGAAAAAGAAGAATTATCGGCGACAGAAAACAGTTGATTGTAGCGCAGAAAGAAGCTGCAAAGAAAGCGCTGTTTGAAAAGATTGAAGTGGGACAGGTCGTTGACGGCGTTGTAAAGAGCGTTGTTGATTTCGGTGCGTTTGTCGATATCGGCGGCGCGGACGGACTGCTTCATATTTCCGAAATGTCATGGGGACGCGTTGGAAATCCAAGAAAATTATTCAAAGCCGGCGACAAAGTAACCGTTTTCATTAAAGAAATCAATGATGACAAGATTGCATTGAGCCTGAAATTTGAAGATACAAATCCTTGGACAAATGCTTCTGAAAAATTTGCGCCGGGCGTTATTGTTACCGGCAAAGTTGCCAGAATGACAGATTTCGGTGCTTTTGTTGAAATTGAACCGGGCGTTGACGCCCTGCTTCATGTATCGCAGATTGCAAAGCATCATGTCGATAAACCTTCCGACGAGTTGAAAGTCGGACAGGAAATCGAGGCAAAGATTGTTGATTTCAATGAAGAAGAAAAGAAAATCAGCCTGAGCAGAAAAGTTTTACTTCCGGACGAAGAACCGGTAGAAACAGAAGAAGAACCTGCTGTCGAGACGGTTGAAACAATATCTGAGGAAGCCGCAGAGGAATCCGCACCGGAAGAAACCGAAGAAATATCTGAGAAAACTGAAGAAGTTGAAGAAGTATCTGAGGAAACTTCTGAAAAGGCTGAAGAAGCCGAAGAAACGTCAGAGGAAGCTTCTGAAGAAACCGAAGCAACTCCTGAGGAAACTGAAGAAACTTCTGAAGAAACAGCTGAGGAAACCGAAGAAACTTCTGAAGAAACTCCGGAAGCGTAAGATTATTTTTATAGAACTGATAAAAAGCAAGCATTTTGCTTGCTTTTTATTTTCAAAATTTTGCATGGAGATTTTTGATGAGAGTTATTGCGGGAAAAGCAAGAAGAATTGAATTAAAAACTGTTGCGGGAATGAATACAAGACCTACTACGGATCGGATTAAGGAAACACTTTTCAACATGATTCAGTATGAAATTCCTGAGTGCGCTTTTTTGGATTTATTCAGCGGAAGCGGCGCTATCGGCATTGAGGCTTTAAGCCGCGGGGCGAAAACGGCGTGTTTTGTGGAAAATAACCGTCAGGCAGTTCAGTGTATTCAAAGAAATCTCAAAGCGACGGGCTTGGAAGCGCAGGCGCAGGTGTATGACAAAAGCGTCATGTATACGCTGGACGTATTACAAAAGCAGGGAAAATACTTTGATTTTGTTTTTATGGATCCGCCATATCAGAAGGAATATGAAAAAGAAGTATTGATTTTTTTAAGTAAATCTGATTTAATTGATAAAGATTCCATAGTGATTGTAGAAGCCTCGCTCAATACTCCGCTGGATTATTGTACGCAGCTTGGCTTTGAAATGGTAAGAGTAAAGAAATATAAGACAAATCAGCATTATTTTTTAAAATTAAAGGAAACATGATATGAAAAGAGCAATTTATCCGGGCAGTTTTGATCCGGTGACATTGGGGCACTTAGATATTATAAAGCGGTCTGCAAAAATTGTAGACGAGTTGGTTGTGGGCGTTTTAAATAATAATTTAAAAACACCATTGTTCTCTGTTGAAAATCGTGTTAAAATGTTAAAAGAGGTCGTAAAAGATATTCCAAACGTAAGAGTAATGGCCTTTGAAGGACTGTTAGTTGACTTTGCAAAAAAACTTGACGCAAAGATTATTGTGAGGGGACTTCGCGCCGTCACTGACTTTGAATATGAACTTCAGATGTCACAGACAAATATGGTGCTGGATAAAGAAATTGATACGATCTTCTTTACGACGAGTCTGGAATACGCATATTTAAGTTCCAGCACAGTGAAGGAGGCTGCCTTTTATGGAGCCGATATCAGCCGGTTTGTACCGGAATCTGTGATTCATCAGGTATACGAAAAGTTAAAGGAAAAGGAGAAGAAAAATGAGTAAAATTGAACAGATTATTACGGAAATTGAGGAATATATTGACAACTGTAAATTCCAGCCGTTGTCTACTTCCAAGATTATTGTGAATAAGGACGATATTGACGAGCTGTTGGCAGAGTTAAGACTGCGCACGCCGGACGAAATCAAAAAGTATCAGAAGATTATTGCAAATAAAGACGCAATCTTAAATGACGCGAAAGAACGGTCTGAGGCTATGATTGCAGAGGCAACAGCGCACATCAATCAACTGGTCAGCGAACATGAAATTATGCAGAAGGCTTATTCCGAAGCAAATGCCATTATTGAACAGGCACAGGCAGAGGCGCAGGGGATTTTGGATTCAGCGACAAACGAGGCAAATGATTTAAGGACACGCGCCGTACAGTATACTGATGACATTCTTTCCAATGTCCAGAGTATCTTAACAAACGGAATCAGCAGTTTTGAAGATGCCCAGAATACATTGATGAGTGAAATGAACAGTTCATTAAATGTTGTCGTAGAGAGCAGAAAAGAGTTGGGCGCGCAAGATGACGACAACGCTTATGGCGCAGATGACAACGATGAAGACGGAGATTTAACTTTAGACTTATTATAAGCCGGATTTGTTATAAAGAGAAAAGCGTTAGGTTTCAAACTTAACGCTTTTTCTATGTTATTTAAAAAGGTATGCAGTGCTTATCATAATAACGGTAATCAGGCATTGCTCCAATTTGCCGTAAATGTAAAATTTTTTGAGCGCGGCGTCGGAAATAAATGAAAAACACTGCGCCATTGTGGATATTCCGCCAAATACCGCGGAAAGAATGACGCAGAAAAAGGTATTGGGGAAAATACCGTTTTCTGTTATATATTTCAGACCGGTTGTGATTTCAAAAAGCGAAGAAAGATTTCTCCAATATGGAATCTGCCAATTCTGTAAAAGCGATACGGCAGTGGAAAATAAAATGACAAACACACAGATTTTTGTGATGGACGCCACAGCGGGCTGAATAATTCCGTTCGCGCCGGACTGCTGGATCCCGCATTCCGTTTTATGGCTGAAAAAGAAACGGTTTATCAATCCGGTCAGCGCGGGCGGGAGATAAATAAAAAAAATCAACTCTGATACCGGAACTTTATCGCATAAACAGGAAAATCCGATGTAATTGACGACGAAGGACAGACTGCAGTTGTTGCAGAAAGTCATAAGGTGCGCAGATTCCGAAAAGGAGAGTTTTTTCATCTGATACAGTTCTGAAATTGTTTTTGCGCCCATAGGAAATCCGCTTAGAAAACTTAATATCATAGCGAATGTACCGTTGGGCGATAAACCGTATATGCCATGAAGTACAGGATAAAAAATTCTGGCGATATTTTCCGTCAGATTTTGGCTTGTAATAATATTTGCAATTAAAATAAACGGAAACAGGGCAGGAATGACCTGATACAGAGAAAGCCGGATTCCGCTTTTGACACCGGAGATGACTGCCGCCGGAAATGAAAGAATAATCCCGATGGACAGTATACATAAGACAGATAAGAATATTTTTTTCATTACAGAGATTTCCCTTAATTGTTTTCTATTTCTATATTTATGCAAATAATACGGTTGAAATTATCAGAAAAATACAATAAAATGGACAAGGAAGTTTAGAGGTGGATTATGATTATTGCGCCGATTTCTAGCGGAAGCAGGGGAAACAGCATATTGATAGCGCATGAAGGCACCAGATTGCTCGTAGATGCCGGTATCAGCGGAAAACGCATAGAGGAGGGACTGTCTTTTTACGGATACCGTCCCACAGACTTAAACGGACTGTTGATTACGCATGAGCATACGGATCACATTCAGGGGCTCGGCGTTTTTTTGAGGAAGTATGATATTCCGGTGTACGCTCCGAAAGAAACGATTGCGGCAGTGCTGTCCTCGCCGAAGATTGGTAAAGTCAATCCGGCGTTATTCAACCCGATAGAGGTCGGAGAATGTACGCAGATAGAGAAGGTTTCCGTCTTTCCGATAAAAGTGGTACATGACGCCGTCAATCCGGTCTGCTACCGGTTTGATACTTCGGAAAAATCATGCGCGGTAGTCACAGATCTGGGCTGTTACGATGATACGCTGGTCAGCAGGCTGAAAGGGCTGGATACGGTTTTAATAGAGTCAAATCACGATATCCGTATGCTTCAGACGGGGCCATATCCTTTTCCGTTAAAACAGAGGATTTGGGGCAGTCAGGGGCATTTGTCCAATGAAAACTGCGGCAGGCTTTTAAGCAGGATTGCCGGAAAACGGCTGAAACATATTATTCTGGGACATCTGAGTGGAGAAAACAATTATCCGGAGTTAGCTTTTGAGGCGGTTCGGAATGAAATAAATTTTGCAGACAACGGAATCAATGCGGACGAGTTGGATATTCAGGTCGCCAGCAGAACAGAGCCGTCCTGTCTGGTTGAATTTTAGGA
>CANRMF010000015.1 GCA_947631665.1 uncultured Lachnospiraceae bacterium
GGGTAAATTCCGCTTATGTAAAACTAAATTCCACTGTAGGATGGGAGAGTGGAATTTAAAATTTTAATTTTGGTAGACAAAAGATTTTGAGAAACTGCTTGCACTGGACATATACCTATGCTATAATATCAAGGCTATTGAATTGTCGGACAATGTTCGGGATATTCGACAGTATTCATGAGCGAAGATGTATTGGCGCAGCCAATGAAAATAAAATATGTTTAGATGAGGTGAATGTAATGAAAAAAGGAATCCATCCAGATTACTATGAAGCGACCGTTACATGCAACTGTGGCAACACATTCGTAACCGGTTCGACAAAAAAAGAAATCCATGTTGAAATATGTTCAGCATGTCATCCTTTCTACACAGGACAGCAGAAGGCAGCTTCAGCACGCGGTAGAATTGAAAAGTTCAACAGAAAATATGGTATGAAATAGGTTTGAAGGATAACAGGTTGAGGAGTAATTCTCAACCTATTTTTCTTATTTATAATTACTTGTGAGAAAAGAAATTCGGATTCAAGACAAATCCAACGGACATGGGAAGTTCAAATTTGAGGTGCGTATATGAAGGAAACAGTATCAAATCAGCTTTATCCCTCCGGAATTGGCGGACAGGCTGTACTGGAAGGAATTATGATGAGAAATCGGGACAGGTACGCTGTGGCAGTGCGGAAGCCCGACCATACGATTGAGGTTATTGAAAAAAAGCATAAGAGCTTTATTGAGGGAAAGAAACTGCTCTCTCTGCCTTTTATCAGGGGGATTTTCAACTTTATTGATTCTCTCGTATTAGGAATTCAGACGCTCACGCTGTCGGCAGGTTTTTTCGATGAACAGGAGGAAGAACCGGGCAGGTTTGAAACATGGCTGATGAATAAATTCGGGGAAAAAGCGGAAAAAGTAATTATTGCATTTACGGTTGCGCTCTCCGTAATACTGGCGGTGGGACTGTTTATGCTTCTGCCGCTGCTGGTCGCAGACCTTGCGGAGCGGATTTTCCCTTCGGTCGGGGAGGCGCAGGTTCCCGTTATTGAAGGCGTTGTCAAAATTCTGATTTTTATCGGATATCTGCTGTTGATTTCCCTGATAAAGGATATTCAGCGGACTTTTATGTATCATGGGGCAGAACATAAATGTATTAACTGCGTTGAGCATGGAGAGGCGCTGAATGTGGAAAATGTGCGCAAAAGCTCCAGATTTCATAAGCGGTGCGGGACAAGTTTTCTGCTGATTGTTCTGGTAATCAGTATCGTGATATTTATGTTAATCCGCACAAAGGTCATCTGGCTCAGATATTTAATCAGAATTCTGCTGATTCCGGTTATTGCGGGGATTTCCTACGAATTTATCCGGCTGGCGGGTAAAAGTGACAACCGGCTGGTAAACGCGCTGAGCAAACCGGGACTGTGGCTGCAGAAGATTACGACGAAAGAGCCGACAGATGATATGATTGAGGTAGCGATTGCGGCAGTAGAGGCAGTTTTTGACTGGAGAGAATATCTTCATCAGAATGGAATTGAGCCTGAAGATGAAAGATTAAAAAGAGAGCGGGAAGCAAAGGTTCTCTCGAGAGCAAAGAGTCAGCAAAGAGAAGGCGAAGGTTCAGGATATAATTGGAAGTTTTAGTCAAAGATATTATTGAGCAGGGACAGCAGTGTTTAAAGCAGTGCGGCGTGGCAGACTGGAAAACGGACAGTATGCTTCTGGCAGAATATTTCTTGGGCGTTACCAAAAAAGAACTGCTTCTGAAGCCGGACATAACGGTAAATTCCGGACAAAAGGAAGGTTACATGGAAGCAGTCAGGCGCCGGTGCAGTCATATTCCGTTACAGCATATTACCGGAATACAGGAATTTATGGGGCTGGAGTTTGAGGTCAATGAAAATGTACTGATTCCCCGTCAGGATACGGAGCTTTTAGTAGAACTGGTTCTGGCTTTTCTGAAAAAAAGTCCCAAAGAGAACAGGGTGCTTGATTTATGCACAGGCTCCGGCTGCATTGCCGTTGCGATTGATAAGCTGTGTGAAAATGCCAAAGTCACAGCGGGCGACATCTCAGAAAAAGCGCTGGAAACTGCCGTCAGAAATAACCGCAAGCATGACGCGTCCGTCACGTTTGTCCACTCTGATTTGTTTGAGCGGATTACGGGGACTTATGATGTGATTGTTTCAAACCCGCCTTACATTAAAACAGATGAAATTAAAGGGTTGATGCCTGAGGTAAAAAATCACGATCCGATACTGGCGCTTGACGGAGATGCCGACGGACTGGAATTTTACCGGAAAATATCGGAACGCGCGCCGGATTATCTGAAGCCGGAGGGTGCGCTCTTTTATGAAATCGGGTTTGATCAGGGAAAGGCAGTCAGGGAGATATTAGCGCAAAATGGATTTTCCAAGATAGAAATTCACAAGGATTTAGCCGGAAACGACCGGATTGTTTTTGCCAAACTGGAAAGGAAATAGAAAAATGTTTGATAAGTTAGAGGATATTTTAAAGCGATATGAGGAAATTTTACAGCAGTTAAACGATCCGAATGTCGTCAACGATCAGGATAATTACAGAAAACTGATGAAAGAACAGAGTAATCTTGAGCCGATTGTCGAAGCGTACCGGTCTTATAAAAACGCAAAGCAGACGGTGGAAGACAGTCTGGTGATTTTAGATGAAGAATCTGATGAAGATATGCGCGAACTTGCGAAGGAAGAAATGAATGAGGCAAAAGAGCAGATTGTAAAACTGGAGGAGCAGTTAAAAATTCTTCTTCTTCCGAAAGATGAAAACGACGATAAAAACGTGGTCGTGGAAATCCGCGCCGGCGCAGGTGGCGACGAGGCTGCCCTGTTTGCCGCAGAACTATATCGTATGTACTGCATGTACGCCGAGACGATGCGGTGGAAAACAGAATTGGTTGACCTCAATGAAAACGGTCTTGGCGGCTTCAAAGAAGTGGTGTTTATGGTCAACGGACAGGGCGCTTATTCAAAACTCAAATATGAGAGCGGCGTCCACAGGGTGCAGAGAGTTCCGGTGACGGAATCCGGTGGAAGAATTCACACCTCTACCGCTACGGTTGCAGTAATGCCGGAAGCGGAGGAAGTTGATGTGGAAATAGATATGAACGACTGTAAATTTGATGTGTTCAGGGCTTCCGGAAATGGAGGACAGTGCGTTAATACCACAGACTCCGCAGTCCGTCTGACGCATATTCCGACAGGGATTGTCATTTCATGCCAAGATGAAAAATCCCAGTTGAAAAACAAGGATAAGGCGTTAAAGGTGCTGCGTGCGCGTCTGTATGAATTAGAGCAGCAGAAGAAACAGGACGAAGAATCTGCGGCAAGGAGAAGCCAGATTGGTACGGGAGACCGTTCTGAAAAAATCAGGACTTACAATTTTCCGCAGGGGAGAGTGACAGACCACAGGATTAAGTTTACGACGCATCGCTTAGAGCAGATTATGAACGGTGATATTGCAGAAATTATTGACAGCTGCATTGCGGCGGATCAGGCGGCAAAACTGGCGCAGGTCGGCGAATAATCCACCGGTTTAAAAACAGGAGATGGCATGAATACAATTAAAGATCGTTATGAAATTGCAGGACTGCGGGTTGTGATGACGACCTATCATGAAAAGATACGCCGGCAGGCATTGCCGTATCTCGCAAAATCTGACTGGAGTGAGGACGAGGCGGAAGTCCGGATTGATTTGGACAACGAATTTTATGAGGAACGGCTACGCGAGAGCCGGTTTCCGATTACGATTGATTCAATAGAATATGTCTATACCGGAGAAATGTTTCACCGATATCTGTTGCTGCATCAGGGCTGTATGCTCCATTCGTCGGCAGTGGTGGTGGACGGATACGCATATTTGTTTTCGGCGGACAGCGGCACCGGAAAATCAACGCATACGGCGTTGTGGGTGCAGCATTTCGGCAAACGGGCCTACATCATCAATGACGATAAACCGGCGCTGCGCAGAGTTGACCGGACATGGTATGTCTATGGCACTCCATGGAGCGGCAAAACGAATATGAATGTAAATGCGAGAGTAAAGCTCGGAGCGGTAGTGTTCCTTGAGCGCTCTGAACAAAACTGGATTCATACGGTGGACATTCAAAAGGCAATTCCGATGTTTTTCAAGCAGACGGTCAGAAAACTGAACAAGGAAGAAAATATGGATTTTGCATTGGACGCAATGGGGAAAATCCTGTCAGAAACGCCCATTTACCAGATGGGGTGTAATGTCAGCGATGAAGCGGTATCCATGGCATATGAAAAAATCAGGAGAGTATAGTGAAGATTAAAGAAGGATTTATTTTAAGAAATGTTGCGGGCAGTTACGTCGTTGTACCAATCGGAAAAACTACGCTGGATTTTAACGGCATGATGAGTTTAAATGAAACCGGCGCTTTTCTGTTTGAAAAACTGCAGCAGGGGATTGAACGGGACGCGCTGGTAGACGCGCTTGTCCGGGAATATGAAATTTCAAGAGATCTGGCGCAGAATGATGTAGACCGGTTTATAGAAAAGGTTGAAGGAGAGGATTTATTTGAATAGAGTAGTTTCTATGGACGATATGATTCCTCTGATTGCGGAGACGCTGCAAAAAGGCGGAAAGGCGGTTTTTACGCCTACCGGAACCAGTATGCTGCCCATGCTTAGAAACAGGCTGGATACAGTGACTTTGGAAAAACCGGAATTTCCCTTAAAGAAGTATGACTTACCGCTCTACAAAAGAAAGGACGGCTCCTATATTTTACACCGGATTATCGGGGTTTCTCAGGGGCGTTACATAATGCGCGGGGATCATCAGCTTCATCAGGAGTATGGGGTTACGGAGGAGCAGATTATCGGCGTAGTCTGTGAATTTACGAGAAAAGGGAAACACTATTTATGCAGCGACCGGCGTTACCGGCTTTACTGCCGCTGCTGGGTTGGTACGGCAAAATGCAGGAAACTGTATTACCGGTTAAGACGGCTGGGAAGTAAAATAAAACGAAAGATTTTAGGTTAGTACTATGAAAAATTCTGTGAGAGAATCCGAAGGATTGCGTTGGGTTATAAATAGCAGCAGGGGTTACAAGGGAAAAATCTTTCTGCTCAGTGTGTTTAATATGACGCTTGCGCTGGTGACGACGGTGCTTGCCGTTATCAGCAAGCAGATTATTGACGCCGCCCAGAATGCGGCGGGAGCAGAGACGGCTGCGGTTCGGGAACATGCGATTTACCGGATTATTTTTTATGGTCTTTTAATCCTTGCGATTATTATTGGAAGACTTGCGCTGCGGGTTTACAGCCAGAGTCTTGCAATCCGCGTACAGGCAGGTTTGGAAATGAATATGCGCTCCAAACTGTTTTATGATATTCTGACGAAAAAATTTGAGTCGGTCAACCGCTTTCACAGCGGGGAACTGATGAACCGCCTGACGAGTGATTTGAAAATCATATCGAGTGGCATTACAGGAATTATCCCAGATATGCTGTATTATATTACCCAGTTTTTAGGGGCGTTTATTGTACTGATTGTCTTTGACTGGAAATTTACCCTGATTTTTCTGGCGTCCGGCATTGTTATTTCCACAGTGACGCTTTTGTTTCGCTCGAAACTCAAAAGCCTTCACAAAGAGGTACAGTCTACGGACGGAAAGGTGCGCTCCTTTTATCAGGAAGCCATCGAGAGTATGCTGGTGGTAAAGACGTTTGGCATTGAAGAACGGTTTCGTGAAAAAGGAGACTGCCTGCAACAGGATAATTACAATGCAAAAATGAAGCGCAGACATGTCAGTATTCTCGCAAATACCGGTTTTTCGTTTGTCTTTAACGCAGGCTATATGATTGCGTTAATCTGGTGCGCCCTTCAGATTTGTTTTCATACGATGACGGCCGGCACCCTGACTGCGGTAATCCAGTTGATTACCCAGCTTCAGACGCCGTTTGTCAATGTGACTAAGGTTGTGCCGCAGTATTATGCGATTATTGCGTCTGCAGAGCGTATTATTGAGATTGAGGCGTTGGAAACCGAATATCTGGCGAAAGCAGAAATGAATATCGAAAAAGAATATGCAAAACTTACGGAAATCCGGTTTGAAAATATCCGTTTCAGTTATGGACGGGAACGGGTGCTGGATTCAGGAAATGCCGTTTTAAAGAAGGGCGATTTTGTTGCAATTCGCGGAATTTCGGGAATTGGCAAAAGTACGCTGCTGAAAATGCTGCTTGGCGTTTTTAAACCGCAGGAAGGAAATATTTCCCTCTATTATGACGACGGAACGAGCGTTCTGGCAGGGCCGAAGACGAGAGGACTGTTTTCTTATGTGCCTCAGGGAAATTATCTGTTTAGCGGAAGCCTCAGGGAAAATATTCTGATGGTCAATCCACAGGCGTCCGGGGAGGAGATAAAAAACGCGTTAAAAATCAGCGATATTGATGAGTTTGTCAGGGAGCTTCCGGAGGGGCTTGACACTGTTATCGGAGAAAAAGGACTTGGGATTTCAGAGGGACAGGCGCAGCGGCTTGCGATTGCGAGGGCGCTGCTAAGCAATGCCCCGATTTTGCTGCTGGACGAGGCAACGTCGGCGCTGGACGCCGCTACGGAGCAGCGCGTTCTTTCCAATATCAAACAACTGACGGAGAAGACCTGCATTATTATTACGCATAAAAGAGCGGCATTGGAGGTCTGCAACCGCGAATTTGTCATTGAAGATAAAAAAATATCTTATCGGGTGAAAGAATCATGAATACAACGCTCTGCTATATAGAAAAAGAAAATCAGTATTTAATGCTGCATCGTACAAAAAAGAAAAATGACCTGAATGAAGGAAAGTGGATTTGCGTCGGCGGGAAATTTGAAGCGGACGAAACGCCGGAGGAATGTCTTTTGCGGGAAGTAAAAGAGGAGACCGGACTGACGCTTGAAAAGTACCGGCTGCGGGCGGTTATTACGTTTATTTCAGACCGGTGGCCGACTGAATATATGTATCTGTTTACCGCGTCAGAGTACAGTGGAACGCTTACGGACTGCAACGAGGGAACGCTGGCGTGGGTAGACAAAGACCGGATTTTGGAACTGCCTATCTGGGAGGGCGACCGGATTTTTCTCGAAAAACTGATGGAATCAGACCGGTTTTTTACATTAAAAGTAGCTTATCAGGGCGACCGGCTTGTGGAAAGTGTTTTGCAGGAGTATTGAGAAAATAGTTGGCGCTGCTTATAAAATATGGCGCAGACTATCGGGGCGAAGCAGCGCCGATAACATTGACAGCGCAAAACAATCCGTAGTATGATTGTGGCAGATGGAATCATAAAAATTGGAGGAAAAAGATGGGAAAATATTTTGGGACAGACGGATTCAGAGGAGAGGCAAATGTGAACCTGACAGCGATGCACGCGTTTAAGGTAGGACGTTTTATCGGCTGGTATTACGGACGGTATCACAAGTGCTCTGTGGCAATCGGAAAAGATACCAGAAGAAGCAGTTATATGTTTGAGGATGCGCTTTCCGCAGGACTGACCTCGACAGGCGCGGACGTCTATCTGCTTCATGTCACGACGACGCCGAGTGTGTCTTATGTTGTCAGTACAGAAGATTTTGACTGCGGTATCATGATTTCAGCCAGTCACAATCCGTTTGATGATAATGGAATTAAACTGCTCAATGGAAAAGGCGAAAAGATGGAACAGGAAGTCATTGATCAGGTGGAGGCATATATTGATGCTGATTTTGACAGTATCCCTTATGCGACGGGAGAAAAAATCGGCAGAACCGTTGACTATTTTGCAGGAAGAAACCGTTATATGGGATATCTGATGACACTTGCGAAACATTCCTTCCGCAATATCAGGGTAGGTCTGGACTGCTCCAACGGCAGCGCGTCTGCGATTGCAAAGAGTGTGTTTGACGCGCTGGGAGCGGAGACGCACGTCATTCATGCCGAGCCGAATGGCACAAACATCAATATGGGCTGCGGTTCTACGCATATTGAGGAATTACAGAATTATGTCATTGGAAATCATTTAGATATCGGGTTTGCCTATGACGGAGATGCAGACCGCTGTTTCTGCGTTGACGATCAGGGACACGTGGTCAACGGAGATTTAATTCTCTATGTCTGCGGAGTTTATATGAAGCAGAACGGAGAATTGAAAAACAATACGGTTGTGACGACCGTTATGTCCAATATCGGCTTATACAAGGCTTTTGACGCAGTAGGTATTCATTATGAGAAGACCGACGTCGGCGACAAAAATGTCTATGAATGTATGAGAAATCATGGATACCGTCTGGGCGGGGAAGAATCCGGACATATCATTTTCAGCAAATACGCCACGACGGGCGACGGTATTCTGACCTCAATTAAGCTGATGGAAGTTATGCTGTCCGAAAAAAGAAAAATGTCCGAACTGATTAGTCCGGTAACCATTTATCCTCAGGTTTTAAAAAATATCCGCGTGACCGGCAAACAGGAAGTGATGAATGATGAGGACGTCAAAAAGGCGATTGAAGAAGTAGATAACATCTTAAACGGAAACGGACGGATTTTGGTGCGCGAGAGCGGAACCGAGCCGGTAATCCGGGTTATGGTTGAGGCAGAGACAGAGCAGAAGGCTGAGGACTGCGTCGACCGCGTCATAGAGGTAATTTCCAAAAAAGGATACGAAGACAGAAAATAGGTTTGCGGTGCATAAGATGAAGATAAAAATATGGTTATTGAGAATCCTTTTAATTGCGGCGCTTCTCTGGTGGCTGAGTACTATTTTCGGGTTTTCCGCAGAAACCGGCGAGGAATCGCAGTCTTTCAGCGACCGGATTACAATTCGCGTCGTACACCTGATAGAGGAGGATTATGAAAACTTAAATCCGGCGCAGCAAAAAACATTATTTGAAAAAACAAGTTTTGCCGTAAGAAAAATCGGGCATTTCGGGGAATATGCGATTTTAGGCGTTTTGGTATCGGGACTGCTCATGACGTTTTCGTGGTTTTGGAAAAAACGAAATGCGCTTTTGATGATTTCAACGGCAGTCTGCCTTCTTTATGCAGTGACGGACGAGGTTCATCAGGGGTTTGTAAGCGGCAGGAGCCCGAAAGTTTTTGACGGACTTGTGGACACCGCAGGC
The DNA here is from genome assembly GCA_947631665.1 of uncultured Lachnospiraceae bacterium. Classification (GTDB taxonomy): domain Bacteria; phylum Bacillota; class Clostridia; order Lachnospirales; family Lachnospiraceae; genus Eubacterium_G. Next base: position 9,126 of record CANRMF010000015.1, read on the forward strand.
GGTTTTTCGGGAACGCTGTTTTTGTGGATTTTAGTTACAATGGTATTGATGATAAAAAGAAAAAGGAAAAGATAATGGATATGCGCGCATATCCATTTTATCTGTCAGGAAAAAGCGCCGCAGAACTTGGGCGGCGGAACGGAGAAAATCATGAAACAATGGGAAAAAAATATCAGGCAGGTCACTCCCTATATTCCGGGAGAGCAGCCGAAAATGGAACAGGTCGTGAAACTCAATACAAACGAATGTCCTTATCCGCCGTCGCCGATGGTGGCGCAGGCGGTCGCAAAAATGGACTGTGGGAAATTCCGTCTGTATCCGGATCCGGAGGTCTCAGAACTGGTCGGAGCGATTGCGGAATATGAAAAAGTTCCAACAGAGCGGGTATTTGTCGGAGTCGGTTCTGATGATGTGCTCGGCATGGCGTTTCTCACATTTTTTAATGACACAAAGCCGGTACTGATGGCAGACGTTACTTATTCCTTTTATGATGTGTGGGCGAATTTGTTCCATATTCCGTTTGAGACCGTTCCGTTAAATGAACAGTTGGAAATTGAGCCGGAAGATTATTTTAAGGAAAACGGAGGCGTTGTTTTTCCAAACCCGAACGCCCCGACAGCCATTGCGATGCCGTTATCTTCCGTAGAGAAAATCATAGAAAACAATCAGGACGTCGTTGTTATTGTCGATGAAGCATATATTGACTTTGGCGGGCAGAGTGCTCTCCGGCTGACTGAAAAATATGACAATCTGCTGGTAGTCCGCACATTCTCAAAATCAAGGGCAATGGCGGGAATGCGTATCGGGTATGCGGTCGGCAGCGAAAAACTGATTTGCGCCATGAAGGCAGTGAAGTTTTCCTACAACTCCTACACGATGAATCAGGCGGCAATTGAAGCCGGCGTAGCGGCAATCCGCGACGATGATTATTTTAAAAAGATTGTTGGGAAAATTGTTGAGACAAGAGAGCAGGCAAAGAAAAAACTGACGGAGCTTGGATTTTCTGTGACGGATTCCAAGACCAACTTTTTATTTGCCACGCATCAGACGATGGCGGCGGAAGCGATTTTTGAACAGTTGAAAGAAAGAAATATTTTTGTCCGGTATTTTAAAAAGGAGCGCATTGACAATTATCTGCGCATTACCATCGGGACGGAAAAAGAAATGGAAATCCTTTATGACGCCCTGCGGGAAATCCTTTCATAGAAAGAATACAATACTGCAGCTTCTTACGGCAATGCGCCGGATAGGAACTGCAGTTTTTTTCTAATAAATTTGTTACAATTTGTTAAAAATATTTGTGGGAAATGCTCATATTTAACATCTATGATAAAAACATCAAAAAAGGATTGGAAATTTTTCCCATCAGACAGGGCGGGAAAAATACCGATCCGCATACAGAAATGCAGAAAGGAGTTTTGGTATGAATATCAGCAGATTTACACAAAAATCCATTGAGGCAATTCAAAATTGTGAAAAGGTTGCGATGGAATATGGAAATCAGAAAATTGATCAGGAGCATCTGATATACAGTCTTGCTGTTTTGGACGACAGCCTGATTATCAAACTGATTGAAAAGATGGAAATTCAGCCGGAACTGTTTATAAATCAGGTCACAGCGCTGATTCAGAAAAAGCCGAAGGTGCAGGGCGGAAATTCCTATATCAGTCAGTCGTTAAATCAGGTGCTTGTAAGCGCGGAAGATGAAGCAAAAAAAATGGGAGATGAATATGTTTCCGTAGAACATCTTTTCCTGCAGCTCATTGCAAAGCCGAATAAAGCGGTGAAAGAACTTTTCCGTACGCTGGGCATTACGCGTGAAAAGTTTCTGGGAGCGTTGGAGACGGTTCGTGGAAATATCAAGGTGACGTCGGACAATCCGGAGGATACTTACGACGCCCTGTTAAAATACGGGCAGGATTTGGTAGAGCGCGCCAGAAATCAAAAACTGGATCCGGTCATCGGCAGAGATGCGGAAATCAGAAATGTAATCCGTATTCTTTCCAGAAAAACAAAAAACAATCCGGTGCTGATTGGAGAACCGGGCGTAGGAAAAACGGCGGCAGTCGAGGGACTTGCCCAGCGGATTGTGCGCGGCGATGTGCCGGAAGGGTTAAAAGACAAGCGGATTATTGCGCTTGATTTAGGAGCGCTCGTGGCGGGCGCAAAATATCGCGGAGAGTTTGAGGAGCGCCTGAAAGCAGTTTTGGAGGACGTAAAGAACAGTAACGGAGAGATTATCTTATTCATAGACGAACTGCATACGATTGTCGGCGCGGGAAAGACCGACGGCGCGATGGACGCCGGAAATATGTTAAAGCCGATGCTTGCCAGAGGCGAGCTGCACTGTATCGGCGCAACGACACTGGACGAATACCGTCAGTATATTGAAAAAGATAAGGCGCTGGAGCGGCGGTTCCAGCCGGTCATGGTCAATGAGCCGTCTGTGGAGGATACGATTTCAATTCTTCGGGGGCTGAAAGAGCGTTACGAGGTGTTCCATGGGGTGAAAATACAGGACGGCGCGCTGGTGAGCGCGGCAACACTTTCAGACCGCTATATTACCGACCGTTTTCTTCCGGATAAGGCAATCGACCTTGTGGACGAGGCGTGCGCGCTGATTAAGACGGAAATTGACTCCATGCCGACGGAAGTGGACGAACTGAGGCGGCGTGTCATGCAGCTTGAAATTGAGGAGGCGGCGTTAAAAAAGGAAACGGATCGCCTGAGCATGGATCGTCTGAGCGAACTGCAAAAAGAACTGGCAGAACTGCGCGACCGGTTAAACAATAAAAAGGCGCAGTGGGAAAATGAAAAGGATTCGGTCAACCATCTGCGCAAATTGCGCGAGCAGGTCGAAGATGTCAGAAAAGAGATTGAAAAAGCGCAAAACGATTACGATTTAAACCGCGCGGCGCAATTGCAGTACGGCAGTCTTCCGCAGCTTCAAAAACAGCTTGAGGAGGAGGAAAACCGCGTCAAAGAAAAAGAGTTCAGTCTGGTTCGGGAAGCGGTAACTGAGGAGGAAATTGCCAGAATTATTTCCCGATGGACGGGAATTCCGGTGGCAAAACTGACGGAAACGGAGCGGGAAAAGACGCTTCATCTCGATACGCAGCTTCACCGACGCGTCGTCGGACAAAACGAGGCAGTTGAAAAAATCACCGAGTCCATTATCCGTTCCAAAGCAGGAATTAAAGATCCGGGAAAACCGATTGGCTCGTTCCTGTTTTTGGGGCCTACCGGCGTCGGAAAGACGGAACTGGCAAAGGCGCTGGCGGAAAGCCTGTTCGACAATGAGAGCAATATGATCCGGATTGATATGAGCGAATATATGGAAAAGCACAGCGTTTCAAGGTTGATTGGAGCGCCTCCGGGATATGTCGGTTATGACGAGGGCGGACAGCTTACAGAAGCGGTGCGGCGTAAACCGTATGCCGTCGTGCTGTTTGACGAAGTCGAAAAAGCACATTCAGATGTGTTTAACGTACTGCTTCAGGTACTTGATGACGGACGGATTACGGATTCTCAGGGCAGAACCGTAGACTTTAAAAATACCATTTTAATCATGACTTCCAATCTCGGTTCCTCTTATCTTCTTGATGGAATTGATACGGAGGGAAACATTAAAGCGGAAAATGAGAAAATGGTGATGGAGGAGCTGCGCATGAATTTCAGACCGGAGTTTTTAAACCGGCTTGATGAAATTATCATGTTTAAGCCTCTGACGAGAGAAAATATCGGTGGTATCGTTGATTTGATTATCCGCCAGTTAAACGAAAGGCTTGCGGATAAAGAACTTCATATTGTCCTGACGGACGCCGCAAAGGAGTATGTGGCAGAGCGCGGCTACGATCCGGTGTACGGCGCAAGGCCGTTAAAACGGTATTTGCAAAAGAATGTCGAAACGCTTGCCGCAAAGGTAATTCTTGAGGGAAAAGTTCATATGGGCGATACGCTTACCTTTGATGTGACAGATGGAAACCTTACGGTACGGATCTAGGGCGTCAGAAAATCAGAGGGCAGAAAAAATTTCAGAGGAGATTGTAAAAAAGATTCTGAAATCAAAATTAAAATCAAATCAAAATTATAGTTAAAAATATATTGATTTTTTTAGAAAATAGTCATAAAATAATTATAGATAGGTGACTATCTTCGGGAGAGTCCCTGCCATATAGTGGGAAATTTTAAACTCAAAGGGAGCAGTAAGCTCCCTTTTCTTTTCAAGTATAATTACGAAAGGATTATAATGGAAAAATTCAAAATATACAGTGTATCAGATGAATACATAGATTATTTGCGCAAGGTATATCCGAATGTTTATTCAAATAAAGCAGGTCAAAGATTTCATACAAGGAAATATATTGGTATTGTATTGAAAATAAAAAATTATAATTATTACATACCAATGTCATCACCTAAGCCAACAGACTACCAGATTGCGGGTGAAGGAAAGGTAATTAAGAGGAGTATTGTACCAATCATGCGAATTGTAACTAAGAACTCCAGAGGGGAAAAAGAACTCAAGGGAACTTTACGTATAAGTCATATGATTCCAGTACCAGATAGTGAATTAGAAATATATGACCTTGATAATGAAATAGATAGTGCTTATAAGGATCTTGTTCAAAACGAAATTATATACATACGTAAGCAACGAGAGAAAATTCAGTCGAATGCAGAACTAATGTATAAACAGAAAAAAGAAAATGATCAAACGGCAAAATATGTGAAAGCGGCATTAGAATTTGAAGAACTGGAAAAATTATGCGATAAGTATCAGGAAAAGCAATTGCAAATAAGATGTTAAAGCAGTTAAAGAAAACTGACAGTATAGAAAATTTTGTAAATGAGTTTAATACAAATGAAACATTTGACAGTTTGACCTACATATCTGAAAATCAAGTTTTATTATTCTTTTTTGCAACTTTTATTATTGTTTCCGATACCAGTTTCCCATTGTGGAGAAATCTTTTTTTCTAAATCCGTTTACCTTTTTGCAGGAGGCTTTGAGCAGTGATGCGGATTCGTCTTTGTTGCTCAGACTCCAACAGCAGAAGCCGATATTGTTTTCTTTCAGAAATGAAATCCATTGGTTTGCGCTGGCGATGTCCACCGTACCGTTTCCGCTGGCTTCGCAACCGCTGAATTCGGTGCAGATGACCGGAAGACCTGCGTCGAGCGCTGTCTTTACTTTGTCCCGATAAGGTTCTTTGTGGGTAGCCGCATAAAAGTGTACGGCATACATGATATTGCGAAAGCCTTTGAGCGGGGATTTTGCGGCGACATCAACGTCCTGACTCCATGTTGGCGTTCCGACGATGATAATGGATTTCTTCGCATTTTTGCGAATGGTCTTTATGATACGCTTTGCATAGCCTTTAATTTCATTCCATGAAGTGTTGCCGTTTGGTTCGTTGCAGATTTCAAACAGGACATTCTGATACGCCCCGTATTTTTTGGACATTTTCTTGAAAAAGGCTTTTGCCTGTTTCTGATATTTTACCGGCGTCTGATCGTTTAAAATATGCCAGTCGATAATCACGTACATACCGAGCGCGCGTGCGTCTGTGACCGCGCGGTCAATCGTCTCAAGCAGTTTTTTTCTGCTATCCCTGTCTGTGACACAATACCCGTTATAGTCCTGTGTATACATTGCTATCCGGATACAATTTACATTCCAAGAATCTCTGAACTGCCGGAAGGCTTTCCGGTTTACAAAAGGCTCTCCGACGTCCCAGTTAATACCATGTGTTGAAATCCCTTTCAGTTGAACTTTTTTCCCTTTTTTGTCAACGAGCGAAGTGCCTTTGACTTTCAGTCGCCCATGAATTGCAAGCGGCGTTTTTTTGCGCGCGGTTGTTTTTGCCGGCACAGACCGGTTTGTAAAAGCTGCCGACATGCAGACGAGCAACAGTATAAAAAGACACTGAAAAAAGAGTGCGCGGAGATGTTTTTTCCGATTTCTTTGCTTCATTGTTTCCTCCCGATTTTGCTTCATTCATTTTGCATACCAATCTTAACACATTTTATCCGGTTGCGCCAGCATACGGGTTTTGGATAGAGGTACGGCTTTCAGGCCTGATGTGAAAATGCGCCGCAGCCTGACTAATGAAAAAACAGTACCGCAGCCTGACTAATGAAAAAAACAGTACCGCAGCCTGACTAATGAAAAAAACGGTACTGCAACTTGACTGATGAATGATGAAAAAAGTATTGTAACTTTACCGGAAAAAAAGAAGTTGTGAAAATCAGGCATAGATGATATACTTTACAGGAATTTTTAATTATGAATTTTTAATTATGAAGTAGGAGATTTTATGTCAGTTTTAGTAAAATATTTAATTGTGTTTTTCATTTCAATGGTACCGATTGTGGAAATCCGCGGCGCGGCGCCGGTTGCGTTAGATGTGTTTCATCTGCCGCTTTTGCAGTCTTATATTGTCTGTATTTTAGGAAATATGCTGCCGGTTCCGTTTATTTTCTTTTTTGCAAGAAAAGTGCTTCTCTGGGGAAAAGATAAAAAATACATAGGAAAGTTTTTCTCCTTCTGTCTGACGAAGGGCGAGCATGGCGGACAAAAGCTGATGGCAAAAGCCGGAAGCGGTCTTTATGTGGCGCTGTTTTTATTCGTGGGAATTCCCCTGCCGGGCACCGGCGCATGGACGGGAACGCTTGCCGCAAGCATTCTCGATATGGATTTTAAAAAGAGCGTAATCGCGTGCATGGCGGGCGTTGTGCTTGCCGGAATTTTAATGGGTGCAGGCGTATCGGGGATTTTAAAAATTTTCGGGTTTTAAATGAGGAAATAGCAAATGAGTAAACAGACAAATAAAAATTATTACGGGTTTCATCATAACAATCAGACGAACGGCGGCAGAGGAGAGCGGTATGTTCCGCAGGGCTTTGGAAAAGCGATATTGTTGGTGACGGCTCCGTCTGCGATTATCGCGCTGGTATCCATTTTGTCCCTGTTTGTGTTAAAAGGAAATGCGCAGGCAGTGATGTTTATGGTTGCGCTTGCGGCCTTTGCCATATCGTTTATCGGAAGTATTCTTCTGATGATTGACATTGTGCGTTTTAATCACAAAAAAAACAAACAGTACGGAAAGGCGTCAGAAGCAAAAGAACTTGATATCATGCGGATTGTACATCTGTTTATCGGCGTTCTGTGCGGTATTATTATCGGATATTTAATCTGGGGGACAAAGCGATGAGCCAATTTCCAAAGGATCCGGTGATGCTTTTAAGCGTGGTCAATACAAATCTGCGCGATTTTTATCCAAATCTCGATGAATTCTGCAGGGCAAATGATATCAACAGGGCGGAACTGGAGCAGAAAATGAAACAAATCAATTATGAATATGATGAAGAAAGAAACCGGTTTGTGTAAACGCATGAACCGGTTTCTTTGTCTGGAAAACCGGCGGCGTTTTCCTAAATCAATGCAAATCAGGGGGGGGGCTCTGCTTTTTTTGCGTATCGTTGCCTTTGAAATGAAAGTTTTGCAGGAAAATTCCCCAGAAACATAGAAGAAACGATAGTTTTATGGTAATATTATCCTGAGAGAGTAGCGATAGGAGAAAGATATGGATATTTTTGAGTATGCCAGAGCCATTCACAGTGAAAAAGAATCTCCGCTCGCGAGCAGGCTTCGTCCGAAAAATTTAGATGAAGTCGTAGGGCAGGAGCATATTATTGGAAAAGACAAATTGTTATATAGAGCCATTCAGGCAGATAAAATCAGTTCTGTGATTTTTTACGGGCCTCCGGGCACCGGAAAGACCACGCTTGCAAAAGTTATCGCCAACACGACCAGCGCAGAGTTTACACAGCTCAACGCAACGGTCGCCGGAAAAAAAGACATGGAAAATGTTGTTGCAAAGGCGCAGCAGAATATGGCGATGAGCGGAAGAAAAACAATCCTGTTTGTGGACGAAATCCATCGGTTTAACAAAGGACAACAGGATTATTTACTTCCGTTTGTGGAAGACGGTACGGTGATTTTAATTGGAGCCACCACAGAAAATCCGTATTTTGAAGTAAATACGGCGCTGATATCCCGTTCGATTGTATTTGAGTTAAAACCGTTATCCCATGATGATATCAAGACTTTAATCTACCGCGCGGTGACCGATGAAGAAAACGGCATGGGAATTTATCATGCGGCGATTGACGAAGACGCGGCGGATTTTCTCGCCGACGTGGCAAACGGCGATGCGAGAACTGCGCTCAATGCTGTCGAGCTGGGAGTGCTGACGACGGAGCCTTCAGAGGACGGAAACATACATATTACGCTTTCCGTAGCGCAGCAGTGTATTCAAAAGCGCGCGCTTCGTTACGATAAGTCCGGCGATAATCATTATGATACGATTTCTGCATTTATCAAGAGTATGCGCGGTTCGGATCCGGACGCAGCCGTATATTATCTGGCAAAAATGCTCTATGCAGGAGAAAGCGTCGATTTCATTGCAAGACGGATTATGATTTGTGCGGCGGAAGACGTCGGTATGGCGGATCCGCAGGCGTTGGTTGTGGCAAATGCCGCAGCGCAGGCGGTTCATCAGGTCGGTATGCCGGAAGCGCAGATTATTCTGTCGGAGGCGGTGATTTATATTGCCACCGCGCCTAAGAGCAATGCGGCGTGCGAAGCGGTCTATGCGGCGATGAATCAGGTGAAAAGTACGATTACGGCACCGGTTCCGGCACATCTTCAGGATTCACATTATAAGGGCTCGGAAAAACTCGGACATGGAATCGGCTACAAATATGCGCACGACTATCCGAACCATTATGTGAAGCAGCAGTACTTACCGGACGGTCTGACGGATTGCGTATTTTACAAACCGGGAGATTTGGGGTATGAAGTCAAAGTAAAGGAATTTTTTGCAAAAATAAAAGCGGAAGATATACAGTAAAACGATAAAAAAGTAAATGAGGGTACGATATTGAAACAGCTAATTGAAAAGCTCGCGTCCGGAAATGCAGTTTACGAGACGCCTGATGTGGAAATTTCAGAAAACCGGATTGCAGTAGAACTGGAAAGCGGACAGACGGTACAGGGAGAAATCATGATTAAGGGCAGGAACGGACTGCCGGTCAAAGGGGTAGTTTATTCTACGGACAGTCATGTGACATTTCAAACCAATCAGTTTTACGGCATCAATAATAAAGTACAATACGAGGTCAACGGAAAAAATCTCTGCGAAGGGCAGATTTGCAGCGGAACCATCAGCGTGATTACTACCGGTGGAGATTATGCGATACCGTTCGGCATTACCATCAGAAAGACGGTTATTCAGTCAACAAAGGGTACCGTTTCCACGCTTGAGGACTTTGTAAAACTGGTGCAGGAGAGTTACGACGAAGCGCTGCTGCTTTTTCTGTCAAAGGAATTTCAGCTTCATTTTCTGAAAAACGACAGTTTCGGCTATACGCTGTATCATCAGGTGATGAAAAATGGAAACAGGCGCGCCGCTTTAGAAGAATTTCTGGTAGGAATGAAGTTAAAAGAACCGGTCAGAATTCAGATCAAAGAACATCTTCAGGAATTTACGGATATCGAAGAAAATTATGCGGATACCATAGAGATTATCAAAAGCACATGGGGATATACGGAGATTGACGTAATTACCGAAGGAGATTTTTTATACAACTGTAAGGAAAAAGTTTCCGGAGAGGAGTTTAACGGAAGAATAGCCGAGTACCGGTATTTTATCAACGCAAATAAACTGCATGGCGGCAGCAATCACGCAAAAATCAGATTTCAGACATTTCGCGATACGCTGACCTTTGACGTCGTCATTGTCAACCGGAAGGAAAGTCTTGAAACCTATCTCAATGAGAAAAAAAGCAATGTGGAACTGATGAAAAATTATCTGGATTTCCGAACCGGCGTAACGGACGGCGCACAGTGGCTTAGCGCCATGAAAAAACTGGCGCAGGAACGGCTGGCGGCAAATGCAAAAGACGTGACCGGCCTGCTGCTGCAGGCGCATATTGCAATTACGCAGAATCAGAATGAAGAAGCGGCAGAACGCTTGAATGAAGTTTCGCAGCTTCTTGCGCAGAACCGCAAATACCGGACAGAGGAATACTGTTTTTATCTCTATCTGCGGACGCTCTATAAAAACACTCCGGAGTACACGCATGATGTTAAGGAGGAAATCAAAGGTTATTTTGAAAACGGACATGACTCATGGCAGCTTTTATGGATTTTGTTTTATGTAGACGACCGCTATGAGGAAAATCCGAGTCTTAAATATACCATGATCAAGCGTTTGTTTGCTCAGGGGTGCCACAGTCCGGTCATGTATTATGAGGCGGCGCAGATTCTCGTAAAACAGCCGGAACTGCTGCGGATTATCAACCCGTTTGAAGTTCAGGTCTTGAATTTTGCCGGCAGGTACCACATGGTAAAAGAGGAACTGGCAAAACAGACGGCGCAGTTGTTTAGCGGACAGAAAAAGTTTCATCAGACTTATTTCCGGATTTTAACGAGAATTTATGAGGATACCGGACATGACGACATTCTTTCGTGTATCTGCGCGATGATTATTAACGGGGAAAAAACAGACCATAAGTATTTCCGGTGGCTTGAGCTTGGCGTACAGCGCGAATTGAAACTGACGAATCTGTATGAATATTATATTTATACAGCCGATACGGACAGCTTCGCGCCATTGCAGATGGCGGCATACCGCTATTTTTCCTACGGGACGGATACTTTGACGGACAAGAAGGATTACTTTTATGCAAACCTGATTGTCCATATGAAAGACGACGATACAATCTTTCCAAAATACCGCGACGAGCTGGAGCAGTACGTCACGTCCCAGATTTTATTGGGAAAAAACAACCGCTTTTTACAAATTCTCTACAATGAAATACTTTCCGGTGAATTTATTGTAGACGATATGGAAAACAGAATGTTTGAGATTTTAAACACCTATGAAATCAGGGTACGCAATCAGAATGTAAAAGCAGTTCTTGTATGCCGCAAGGAAACCGCTCAGGCTCAGATGGCAGCGTTAAACGGCGGCGCGGCTTATATTCAGATAGATACGGAAAATCCGGTGCTGATGTTTATGGATTATCAGGGACAGCTTCATGCCGCAACCGGTTATGAATTGACGCGGCTGACGCTGCAGGTACAGCCAAAGAGCAGGAGCATGAACGACATACAGGTACTCTGCGAGGTCGAAAAAATGATGAAAAATCCTTTGGAATATCAGGGGAAAATCGCAGAGTTAAAGCGGGCGGTCGAAATACCGGACATTTCCAGACAGTATGAACTGGCGTTAAAGGAATTTATTGTAGATTACTATTATCGGGGGTTCGATCAGGGTGATTTGGATATTTATTTATTGTCGCTTAATCTCAGGGAGCTGACTGTTTTGTCCAGAAATAAAGTAATGGAAATTCTGATTGAACGGAATCTGATTGAGATGGCGTACCCGTATATCGCGCGGTACGGCTATCAGGGAATACAGACGGGACTGCTCGAAAAACTCTGTCTTGCGCTGGTATCCAAAGAGGAATTTTATGGGAACGAACTGCTGACGGAAATGTGCGCCGTTATTTTCAGAAACGGGTGCAGGGAGGAAACGGTCTTAACGTATCTTGGAAAATATTATGAGGCGGGCTCGCTGGAGCTTTATCAGTTGTTCCTCGCGCTGCAGGCAAAGAAGGTCAACGATAACACGCTGGCGGAGCGGCTTCTGATTCAGTATCTTTTTGAGGCGGATACCGGAGATGAAATATACAACATTTATCGGGAGTATTTAAAAAATCCTACCGCTTCAGTCGTCCGCAGGGCTTTTTCTACTTATGTGACTTACAACTATTTCATCAAAAAAGTACAGTGTCCCGACGACGTCTGGGAAATTCTTGAGCAGGAGTATGCGGACGGATTTCAGACAACGCTGATTACAAAAATTGCATTTATGGAGGTGCTGTCAAAGAGAGACACCCTGACGGAAAGGCAGATTGCGATTGCCAAAAAATTATTGGGAGATTTGGCAAGGAACCATATTCTGTTTGATTTTTACAAAAAATTCAACCAGTGGTTTAAAGTGCCGTACGATATGATTGATAAGACGGTCATTGATTTCAGGACAAATCCCCGCCACCATGTGGATATTACCTACCGGATTAAGACGGAGGAGGGCTTTACCAAACAGGTGACGGAAGAAATGGGAAGCGTTTATCAGGGCATTTTTTCCAAAGAAATCATTATGTTTTACGGGGAAGAAATCAATTACAGCATTAAAGAATATTCCGACGAATTTCCGGACGGAAAAATTGTGGACAATTATTCCGTAAAAATTACGGATAAAAATACCTACAATGATGAAACCCGTTTTGGAATGATTAACGGAATGATGATTTGCAGACAGCTTGAGCGCAAAGAGGCGGCAAGGGACATCATGCAGACCTATGAACTCGACCGCGTTGCAGGTCAGAAGCTCTTTAAGCTTTTATAGTAGGAGGATATTGTGGTTAAGGGAATGATTTTAGGAATTGATTTTTCAAAAGATTATACGCAGATGGCATACTTAGATGAGAAGGGAAATCCAAAGTCGCTGAGCTTTGGCACCGCAGATAATTTTCTGATTCCGACCGTCGCCTGCTATCACAAAGAACTGAAAGAATGGTATGCGGGGGAGGAGGCAGTCAACAAAAAGACCGGTGAAAACTGTGTGTTTTATGAAAAACTGCCGGAATTATCTTCTGAAAAATCAGGCGAAAAAAATATCGAGCTGATACAGTCCTACCTGTCGCATCTGCTGCAATGGGCGCAGGCGGGACAGGAAAACCGGAAGATTAAAAATATTGTAATCACTTTGGAGGAAGTGCGCCCCGATTTGCTGGAGGTTATTACGGAGGCGCTGCTGCGGCTGGGATATCCGTCTGAAGATATTAAGATTATCAGTCATTCGGAGAGCCTCGTTTATTATATGCTCAATCAAAATAGAGAAATCTGGATCAATCAGGTATATTACCTGCACATGAATGACGAACAGTTTTCCCTGAGGCAGTTAAAAGTGCTTCATGGCAGAGGCCCTTCCGTCGCATATGTGGATATGGAAGATTTAACGCAGTTGGTTTCCATGAAAACCGTTACGGAAAATCCGCGTCATGCAGATGAAATTTTGGCCTCTTATCTGGAGGAACGGTTCAAACACAACATTGTTTCGGGCATTTATCTGTCGGGCGAAGGGTTTTACGCGCAGGACTGGAAGCAATCCATCAGCCTGATGTGTCCGAACCGTCGGGTTTTCAAAGGAAACAATCTGATGGTCAAGGGCGCGGTGTACGCGGCGAAAGAGTTTTTTTACACGCCGGTCTTGGAAAATTACCTGATTTCGTGCAAGGGACGCACGAGAGTTAAAGTCACCATGTCGGTGAAATACAAGGAGCGCGACCATTCCCTCACCCTGTCGAATGTGGGAGACTACTGGTCACAGGCGAAGGCAAAAGCGGAATGTATCATGGAAGCGCCTACGAAGGCTTTGTTTTTTGTCGACGATTTGTTAAACCGGAAAAAGGACAGTTTTGAAATGGATTTGACCGGTTTTCCGGAAAGGCCGGAGAAAACAACGCGTATAGAAGTGGATTTCAGTTACATCTCCGAAGACCGGTTTGAAATTGTCGTCAGGGATTTGGGATTTGGAGAATTATTTAAAAGTTCGGGAAAGGAGGTACGAAAGGTTTATCAGCTGCAGTCATAGAGAACGCAGGACGCAGAATTGACGCGTTATCTGATAGATAAAAACAGTTATGAATCGATTGATGCTTTGTACAATCCATACGGAAAAGCCGTATTATATAAAAGAAATCAATAAAAATATATATTCGATTGAGGAACTGGCATACTATCTGTACAACTATCTGTATCTGGTAGACCAGTCATTCTTCAGCGACGCTTTAATCGACTATATTGAAAATGAATTGAACCAGCCGGCGATAGCGGCGGGAATTCGTCAGATTATTGACAATAAAGGCGGGCTGGGTGAAAAAATATCGTTCGTGATTAAAAACTCCGGTTATTATTCTGAGCGCGAGTCGGAAAAGATTGAAAATCATCTGATTATGCTGAGTTCCAAAACCTCCGCAGAGCGGGTGAAGGCAAAAGCGGATATGCTGATGGATAACGGCAAGTATAATATGGCAATCAATTACTACAACAGTATTCTGAAAAAATCTGTCAACAATGAACTGCCGGAACGGTTTTACGGGGACGTCTATAACAATCTTGGCGTGGCATATACCAGACTGTTTGCGTATGAGGAAGCCGCAGCTTCTTTCCGGTGCGCTTACCGGCTGAACGCCTCTACGGAATCGCTGGAGTCCATATTGCTCTGTTCGCTGATTTCCGGCGATGAGGAACGGCTCCGGATTGATCAGAAAAAATATGGCGTTTCGGATACGGTGGTCAACCGGCTCCGTTCGGAAATTATCAAAGAGAGAGTCCTGATTCAGTCTGAATGGGACGGCGACAAAGAGGCCGAATACATAAAAAAATGCAAAAAAGAGTATGTTGTGGAAATCAACAGTTGACATTTTTTTAAGGGACGGCGAAAACAAATTCGGGTGTTGACAAAAGACCGATAAAAAATTAAGATAGATACAAATGAGAAATACTGGGAAAAAGAGGAGTAGCGGCAGGCCTTTTACAGAGAGCAGAGGGTGGTGGAAGCTCTGCAAAGCAGCAGTCGTGAAGGTAGCTTTGGAGTAGAAACGGTGAAAACCGAGAGGTCGGGTAGCCGTTTTCGGTTCGTCCCCGTTACAGGATAAGATAAGTGATAAAAAAGGTGGTACCGCGAGCAATCGCCCTTTTTGAAACGGTACCAGCATACAAAAGTCATGCCGATACCAAAGGCAGGGCTTTTTTTCTTTATAAAAGCCTGCCCGATTGACGATAAAAAGGAGTAGTAAGATGAAGAAGGAAATTGCAAAAAATTACAGTCCGGCGGAAATTGAAGACCGGCTGTATCAGAAATGGACGGAAAAGAAATATTTTCATGCAGAGGTAAACAGGGACAAAAAACCGTTTACCATTGTCATGCCGCCTCCGAATATTACGGGACAGCTTCATATGGGACATGCGCTTGACAACACCATGCAGGATATTCTGATCCGCTTTAAGAGAATGCAGGGATATGAGGCACTCTGGGTGCCGGGCACCGACCACGCTTCCATTGCCACTGAGGCAAAAATTGTGGAAAAAATGCGCGAGGAGGGAATTTCAAAAGAAGACATCGGCAGAGATGGATTTTTGGAGCGCGCGTGGGATTGGAAAAAGCAGTACGGCGGACGGATTGTTTCACAGTTGAAAAAAATCGGTTCCTCCTGCGACTGGGACAGGGAACGGTTTACGATGGACGAGGGCTGCTCGAAAGCGGTGCAGGAAGTATTCGTCAACCTTTACAATAAAAAAGCAATTTATCGGGGAGAGCGGATTATCAACTGGTGTCCGCACTGTCTGACCTCGATTTCCGACGCAGAGGTAGAATATGAGGAGCAGCCGGGAAAATTCTGGCATTTGAGATACAAATTGAGCGACGGCAGCGGATACGTCAATCTGGCGACAACGCGTCCGGAAACACTGCTCGGCGATACGGCGATTGCAGTCAATCCGGCGGACGACAGATACAAAGACATTGTCGGAAAGACCGTCATTCTTCCAATTGTCCACAGGGAAATTCCGGTTGTGGCGGACGATTATGTCGGTATTGATTTCGGTACCGGCGTTGTAAAAATTACGCCGGCGCACGATCCGAACGATTTTGAAGTGGGACTGAGACACAATCTTCCGATTATCAATGTGATGACCGACGACGCAAAAATTACGGACGATTATCCAAAGTATG
Organism: uncultured Lachnospiraceae bacterium; assembly: GCA_947631665.1. Taxonomy (GTDB): domain Bacteria; phylum Bacillota; class Clostridia; order Lachnospirales; family Lachnospiraceae; genus Eubacterium_G. Next base: position 25,001 of record CANRMF010000015.1, read on the forward strand.
CGAGCATGGATCGCTACGAAGCGAGAAAAGCAATTCTCAGGGATTTAGAGGCAGAGGGCGCTTTGGTGAAAACAGAAGACCATACGCACAATGTAGGAACCTGTTACCGGTGCCATACGACGATTGAGCCGCGCGTTTCCAAGCAGTGGTTCGTCAAAATGGAAGAACTCGCAAAACCTGCCATTGAAGCGGTAAAAAACGGAGATACCCGATTTGTTCCGGAGCATTTTGACAAGACCTATTTCCATTGGCTTGAAAATATCAAGGACTGGTGCATTTCCAGACAGCTCTGGTGGGGACACCGTATTCCGGCTTTTTACTGCAACGCGTGCGGTGAAACTGTAGTGACCAAAGAAAATCACGCAGTCTGTCCGAAGTGCGGCAAAGAAATGCGGCAGGATCCGGATACGCTGGACACATGGTTTTCGTCAGCGCTCTGGCCGTTCAGCGTACTCGGCTGGCCGGAAAAAACGGAGGAGATGGATTATTTTTATCCGACCGACGTGCTCGTTACCGGATATGACATTATTTTGTTCTGGGTAATCCGAATGATGTTTTCCGGTCTGGAGCATGTGGGAAAAATTCCGTTTCACACTGTGCTGATTCATGGACTGGTCAGGGATTCTCAGGGAAGAAAAATGAGTAAATCTCTCGGAAACGGAATTGATCCGCTGGAGATTATCGAGCAGTACGGCGCAGACGCGCTGCGGTTTACCCTGATTACCGGAAACGCGCCGGGCAATGATATGCGTTTTTATATGGAGCGTGTCGAGGCCTCCAGAAACTTTGCCAACAAAGTCTGGAATGCGTCGCGCTTTATCATGATGAACATGCCGGAGGAAGGAATTGATTTGACAACACCGCCGGCACATCTGACGGACGCAGACCGGTGGATTCTGTCAAAATCCAACAAACTTGTGCAGAATGTGACAGAAAATCTGGAAAAATACGAACTTGGTATCGCAGCCGACAAAATTTATGAGTTTATTTGGGAAGAATTTTGCGACTGGTATATTGAAATGGTGAAGCCAAGATTGTACAATGATAGTGACGATACAAAACAGGCGGCGCTCTGGACTTTGAAGAAGGTGCTGATTGACAGTCTGAAACTTCTGCACCCGTATATGCCGTTTATTACCGAAGAAATTTTCTGTAACCTTCAGGACGGGGAAGAATCCATTATGGTTTCCGACTGGCCGGTCTTTGATCCGCAGTATGCTTTTGAAACTGAGGAAAACGCTGTGGAGACGATTAAGGAGGCGGTGCGCGCCATCAGAAACAGACGTTCAGAGATGAATGTGGCGCCGTCAAGGAAAGCGAAAGTCTTTGTAGTATCCGCAAAACAGGAAGTACGCGATATTTTTGAAAACGGAAAAGTCTTTTTTGCCTCTCTGGCTTACGCGAGCGAGGTTGTTATTCAGCCGGAACGCGATGGAATTGAAGAAAACGCAGTTTCAATCGTAATTCCGGAGGCAGTGGTCTATGTGCCGTTTGCCGAGCTTGTCGATGTGGCAAAAGAAATTGAGCGACTGGAAAAGGAGTCGGCAAGACTGGATAAAGAACTCCTGCGTGTCAACGGAATGCTTTCCAATCCGAACTTTGTAGGAAAGGCTCCGGAGAAGAAAATCAATGAGGAGCGGGAAAAGAAAGCGAAATATGAGCAGATGAAAAAGCAGGTTGCTTCACAGTTGGAGCAGTTAAAAAAATAAGAGAGGTCTGTTTTAAAAAACAGGGCGCATAATTCATAATTTTTTGTTTCAATGAAAAGGAGAATATGATGATTAACTTTGAAGAAGAAATTAAAAAATTTCACCCGAGTCTGGAAATCGAGGAAGCGGAGGACGCCATCTACAACAACAATATTTCCGACATCACAGATATTATGATTGATATGGTAAACGGATTAAAGGGTGAAAAATAAGAAAGAGAAAGGCTGAAACGATGATATGCTATAACTGTGGCAGCGTTCTGACCAACAGTGACTATTGCAGCCATTGTGGAATGAACGTGAGTGTTTATAAAAGAATTGTAAAGTTGTCAAACACTTACTATAATGCCGGTCTTACGAAGGCGAGAAACAGGGATTTATCCGGCGCGGCGGACACGCTGCGGCGGAGCGTCAAATTAAATAAACGAAACATTGACGCCAGAAATCTGCTGGGGCTGGTTTATTTTGAGATGGGGGAAACGGTACAGGCATTCTCCGAGTGGGTGATGAGTACGAATATCCAGCCGGACAACAATCCGGCAGACCGCTATCTTACGGCAATCCAGCAGGAAAAGAGTAAGGTTGATGAACTCAACAGAACCATCAAAAAATTTAATGTCGCGCTGAATTATGCAAAGCATGATACGGACGACATGGCGATTATCCAGTTGAAAAAGGTGCTGAACCAAAACCCGAAGCTGGTAAAAGCGTCGCAGCTTTTGTGTCTGCTTTACATGAAGCAGGGACAGTATGAGCGCGCAAAACGGACGATTAAAAAATCGTTGAAGGTGGATAAGTGCAATCCGCTCAGTATCCGTTATCTGCGTGAAATCAACGAATATGTGGAAAACGAAAAAAAGAATGATCCGGAGACCGGTATCGAACGCAGGAGAAATCTGAGGGGCGTGCTGGTGGACAGGGAATATCTGAGCGGCAATGACGTGATTACCCCAAATAATAACTTTAAGGAAGCGGTAGCGGGAGCGCAGGGTATTTTACATATTATTATCGGACTTTTAATTGGAGCGGCGTTAGTGTACTTTATCGTGACGCCTGCCCGCATGTCTAAAGTGACGGAGGAGAAAAACGAACAGGCAGTGGAGTATAAGCGGGAGATTGCAATTAAAGATTCCACTTATGATTCGCTGGAGTCAGAGTACACCGCGTTAAAGACAGATTATGACAGGCTGACGAAAGAAAAAGGCGATGCCGACCAGCATGAAAAAACAATCAGCGATAATTACAAATATCTGTTGTCCGCAGTGCAGTATTATCTGAATGGAAATGACGATAAAAGCGCTGAACAGTTAGGGAAGGTCAATACGAAAGACGGCATGGACATGGAAAATTACAAAGCCGTCTATGATAAACTGTCCGGCGAGCTTTCCTCAAAAATCTCGCAGAGCGCTTATGACGCGGGCTTTGAGGCCTATGGAAATAAGGACTATGACGAGGCGATTGACCAGTTTAAAAAATGTCTGGAAACAGACAGAGACAACGACGATGCGGTTTACTATATGGCGTGGGCGTACAAAAACAAGGGTGACAGCGCAAACGCCAAAAAGTATTTCAAACAGATTGTAGATGATTTTCCGGATTCCGAACACGCAGACGTGGCGAGGACGCAGGCGGAAGACGAGGAATAATCTGCAACGTTCATCGGCGGATAAAAAGATTATTTTACGAAAGAGAAGAATCAGAGCGGTTCTTCTCTTTTTTTATTTTCGAGGGGGATTTTATGGAGGTATTATATAAAGTTCAGGGAGAGGATTTAACCATCGTTCTTCCGGAAGAATTCGACCATCACAGCGCAAAAATTGTTACCGATCAATCGGACTGGTACATCATTACCGAGCGGATAAAAAATATTATTTTTGATTTCCATCGGACGACTTTTATGGACAGCTCCGGCGTCGGCGCGATTATGGGGAGGTACAAACTCGTCAAGGGAAGCGGCGGAATTGTAACCGCAGTCAATGTCAATCAGTCGATTGACCGGATTCTCACAATCTCCGGTCTGTACAAACTGATGGGACAGATAGAAAAAACAGGCGGACAGGCCGGCAGGAGGGGTTATGAATAATAAAATTTTTGAAAACAATATTCTATTGGAAATGGACGCGGTTTCTGAAAACGAGTCTCTGGCAAGAATTGCGGTCGCAGGATTTCTGACGGTCATTAACCCTACGGTGGAGGAGCTTGACGAGATTAAGACGGCGGTGTCGGAGGCTGTGACCAACTCAATCATTCATGGATACGAGGAAGGACCGGGAAAAGTTGTTCTGCGCGGAAGACTGCTCAACAAAATTTTCTGTCATGGAAACGAAAAATACGACATGGATACCCTGTTGACGCTTGAGGTGGAGGACTATGGAAAAGGAATTGAAAATATCGAGCAGGCAAAAGAACCGCTTTTTACGACAAAGCCGGAATTGGAACGCGCCGGCATGGGCTTTATGTTTATGGAAATGTTTATGGACTTTCTCGACGTCAAATCCGAGCCGGGAAAAGGGACGAAAGTGATTATGAAAAAGAAAATCAAAAAGGTCGTGTACCAATAAGAAAGAGGGGTTCTAAGGAATTTAATTTAAAAAGTTTTGTATGGATCATATTGAATTGATAAAAAAAGCCCATGCGGGAGATAAATTATCCAGAGATAAACTGATAGAAATCAATACCGGACTAATCTGGAGCGTCGTCAAAAGATTTCTGAACCGCGGTTATGAGGCGGAGGACTTATTTCAGATTGGCTGCGTCGGAATCCTGAAAGCCATCGACCGGTTTGATTTACAGTACGAAACTGCATTTTCCACCTATGCGGTGCCGATGATAATGGGAGAAATCAGGCGTTTTTTGAGAGACGACGGACGGATTAAGGTCAGCAGGCAGATAAAAGAAAATCAGGGCAAAATTTTGAACTTCCGGCAGGATTTTATCAAACGTACCGGAAAAGAACCGACAATGAAGGAAATAGAGGAACACTGCGCAATAAAAATGGAGGAAATCGTGTGCGCAATGGAGGCGGCAGACTGCGTTCTCTATGGTGACGGTCAGGACGGTGACGGGCAGAATCTTTTTGAAAGGCTTACAACGGAAAAGAATTTCGAGCAAGACGTCATCAATAAAGTTTTGGTACAGCAGGCGCTCAAGGAACTTGCGCCGGTTGAAAGGCGTCTGATTGAATACCGGTATTTTGAAAATAAAACGCAGTCGGAGACGGGAAAACTGTTGGGACTGACGCAGGTGGCAGTTTCGCGAATGGAAAAGAAGTGTTTTGAAAAATTAAAAAAAAGTCTTTCGGAACCGGAATAATAATAAAAAAAAGCATCATAATAGTATCGTGAGGTGGAATATGAGCGATACTTTATATGTAAAGATGAGTCAGTCGAAGGAGCTGACAAAAGATTTGGTTACGGTCGGCGATGTGGCGCAGCTTCAATGTAAAAATGCGTCGATTGCAAACCGGATTAAAACCGAAAAACTGCTTTGCGACCATACCGGCGGAAAAAAGCGGTATGTCGTATCAATTATGCATATTATAGAGATTTCAGACCGCATCTTTGAAAATGTTTCCGTACAGAATATCGGGGAAACCGAGTGCGTTGTGGAGTTTAAACACCGTATCAGCCGAAACAGCGTGCTTGACATTGTAAAAATCATTGTCGTCTGTATTATCATTTTTTTCGGCGCGGGATTTTCCATTATGTCGTTCAATAACGATATTGACGTAAGCAAAATGTTTTCACAGATTGTTTCCCGGTTTTCCGTAAACCGCGAAACGGGCGTGAAAATTCTTGAAACCTGTTATTCCGTCGGAATCGGTTTGGGAATTATTGTTTTTTATAATCACTTTTTTAACAGAAAACTGTCCAAGGATCCGACGCCGGTGGAGGTTGAAATGCAGAAATACGAGCAGGAAATCAATATGGCGATTATCGCGCAATCCGGTAAAGGGAGCGGAAAGAATTTAGCAAAATGACGGCATTACAGTATATTTTATTGGGAATTATGGGAATCAGCGCAGGGGCGCTCATTGCGGCAGGACTGGTCGCTTTAATTACCACCACAGGCGTGATTACAAGAATGGCGGACAAAACGCATACGGCATATTTTGTCAAGGGCTATGAGACGGCTATTTTTCTCGGCGGAACGCTTTGGAATCTGTTTTGGATTTTTCCGGTTGTTTTTCCGTTTGGCAAAGGGAGCGCGGTATTTTTTCAGATATTGATGTCCCTCTGTCAGGGCGTTTTTGTGGGGTGCCTTGCAATTTCACTGGCGGAAGCGCTCAATGGAACCGCGATTTTTGGCAGAAGAATTAAACTGGCAAAGGGCGTCGGAACCGTCATTTTGTCTCTGGCGCTCGGAAAAGTCGTTTATTCATTAGTACAGTTTTGGTTCGGCATGGTAAAAATATAGATTTTTTCCGGTTGAGGCGGGAATCTATAACCGGACTTTTTATCCGTTTTCATTTTTTGAACATGAAGTTACCAAAGGAGGGGCGTATGATTAGTGATGAGCAGAAAAAACAATATAATGATTATGTGAAGCAGGTCACACCAAACAACAGTCTTTTAAAGGATATGTGCAACGCATTTTGGATTGGCGGACTGATTTGCCTGATGGGACAAATCTGGCTCGAAGTGTTTATGTATTTCGGAATGAATAAAGAAGACGCCGCGCTCTGGACTACGATTGTCCTGATTTTAGAGAGCGTGCTGCTGACAGGATTTGGTCTGTATGCAAAAATTGCAAAATACGGCGGAGCGGGAACGCTGGTTCCGATTACCGGATTTGCAAACGGCGTTGCCTCGTCTGCAATAGAGTTCCGTATGGAAGGGGAAGTACTTGGTCTTGGCAGTAAGATTTTTACAATCGCGGGGCCGGTCATACTGTACGGAATTTTATCGAGCTGGGTTGTGGGCATTATTTATCTGATTATCAATGCGTTTTAAAAATCAGAAAAGACTGTCCGTTTTAGAACAGAGGCGTTACAAAAAACTGCCCCGTATTATCGCGGCCGCCGGAGCAATCCGGCTTCATGCGGTGATACAGGGCAGTTTCATTTTAATCGTACAACCTGTGCGGTTTGGAATTTATCCGTTAATTAAATTTTTGCGTCCTTAACGGCTTCAAAATCTTCCACAATCTCTTTTTCCGGAGCCGGAGTCAGAAGACTTACGGCCACGATAAGGACAGAAGAAACAATGAAGGCAGGCAGCAGTTCATAAATATCGAATGCGCCGCCTAACGGACGGACTAAAAACTTCCAGATAAATACCATTGCTCCGCCGGAAATAACGCCGGCAATCGCACCGTATTTATTAGAGCGTTTCCAGAACAGTGCAAAGAGCATCAGCGGGCCGAACGTAGCGCCAAATCCTGCCCATGCAAACGATACGATGGTAAAGACGTTGCTGTCCGGATCGCTTGCCAAAATTACGCCGATAATGGCGATAATAATTACCGCGCCGCGCGCTACCAGCATTTTTTTCTTATCAGACAGCTTGAGCCCGAACACACCCTCTAAAAGATTTTCAGAGACGCTTGAGGAGGCTGCCAAAAGCTGGGAGTCAGAGGTAGACATCGTTGACGCTAAAATACCGGCAAGAATAACACCTGCGAGAATTGCAAACACAATACCGTAGCTGCTGAGCAGATGGGAGATTGCAACAATAATCGTTTCGCTGTCTGCGTGTCCGCCTTCTCCGGTCAGCGCGTCAATTTTTCCATGAGCGGTCATGCTGTATCCAATCACGCCGATGAATAAAGCGATTGCCATAGAAATCACTACCCAGATGCTTGCAACCCGTCTGGAAAGTTTTAATTTGTCAGTCTTTTCAATCGCCATAAATCTCAAGAGAATATGAGGCATTCCGAAATAGCCGAGTCCCCATGCCAGCGTGGACACGATTGGAATGAAGCCGAAAGAAGAAGTTTCTTTGGTAAAGACATTGGTTGTTGCATTCAATGTAAAATAATCCGGAATTTTTCCGGCTGCCGCGATTACTTCGTGGACGCCGCCGACAGACCATACGCCGAATATTACAACGATAATCAGCGCAACGGACATAATAATGCTCTGGATAAAGTCGGTGGTACTTGCAGCCAGAAATCCGCCTAAAGTCGTGTATGCAATAATAACGATGGCACTGACAATCATTGCCGTCATATAGTTGACTCCAAATAAGGAATGGAATAACTTTCCGCAGGCTGCAAAGCCGGAAGCGGTATATGGTACAAAGAAGATAATAATAATCAGCGCAGTTAATCCTTTTAATACTTTCTTATCGTGATAACGGTTGGCAAAAAAGTCCGGAAGCGTAATCGAATGATTGATTGCCGAATATTTGCGAAGACGCTTTGCAACAATCAGCCAGTTGACATAAGTACCGATTGCCAGACCCGTAATCGTCCAGAAGACTTCCGTAATACCGGTCAGGTATGCAAGGCCCGGAAGTCCCATCAGTAAATAACTGCTCATATCAGAAGCCTCTGCGCTCATTGCGGTCACAAAAGGCCCAAGCTTCCGTCCGCCTAAGTAAAAATCTCCGGTCGTGTTACTCTTTTTTGAATAGTAAATTCCTATCGCCACAATTGCCACCATATAGACAAGAATGGAAATAAGAATCCCCAAGTTAGAACTTGACATAATATTCTCCTTTTCACTAAAAATTTCAAACAATTACTTATTTTAGTATAAAAGCTGATTAAAAGCAAGAAAATTGGAAATAGTAATGCTATATCAGGGCCCGTTCGCATGAAGAATGGGCAGTTTAACACGATTATCTGGAAATGGAGAAAGTAACATGGGAAAAATATTGGGAAAACAGAGTATTGCCTTTGAAAATCCGCCTTATATTATTGAGGGCGCTTCTGTGGTTGGCCCTAAAGAAGGGGAAGGCCCGCTTGGAAAACTGTTTGACGTGGTCGAACAGGATCCGATGCTTGGACAAACTTCATGGGAAGACGCGGAAAGTCTTTTGCAGAAGGAAGTGCTGCAGAAAGTACTGTTAAAGGCGAGAATTAACAGGGGAGATATCCGCTATATTTTTGCGGGCGATCTGCTCGGACAACTGGTAGGAACGACTTTTGGCGTGCTGGAGTATGAAATTCCGCTGTTTGGTATTTACGGCGCATGTTCGACGATGGGAGAGGCGCTGAGTCTGGCAGCCGTTATGGTTGAGGCGGGAAACGCCGGAAATGTCGTGGCAATGACTTCAAGTCATTTTGCCAGCGCCGAGCGTCAGTTCCGCTTTCCGCTGGAATATGGAAAGCAGAGACCGTTTTCCGCGACATGGACTGTGACGGGGGCAGGAGCGGTGATTGTCGGAAAAGAAAAAGGGTTTGCAAAGATTACCGGAATTACGACCGGCAGGATTGTCGATTTCGGTGTCAAAGACGCGCAGAACATGGGCGCGTGCATGGCTCCGGCAGCCGCAGACGTGCTGTACCGGCATTTTCAGGACTTTAACAGTATGCCGTCAGACTACGATAAAATCATTACCGGCGATTTGGGTCTGGTCGGAAAAACCATTCTGTTTGATTTATTAAATGAGAAAGGATATGATATCGCGAAAGTTCATATGGACTGCGGCGTGGAGATGTTTGACGCCTCCGAGCAGGACACCCACGCAGGAGGAAGCGGCTGCGGCTGCGCCGCGACGGTATTGACCAGTTATATTTTCAAACAGTTGAAAAAGAAAGCGTATAAGAAAATTTTATTTATTCCAACGGGAGTGTTGATGTCCACAATCAGTTTTAATGAGGGAAACAGCGTTCCGGGAATTGCGCACTGCGTACAGATAGAATGTTGTTAAAAGGAGACGGAGTATGATTTTTTTAAAAGCATTTTTAGTTGGCGGGGCAATCTGCGCACTTACCCAGATTGTAATTGACAAAACAAAACTGACGCCTGCGAGGATTATGGTGGGGATTGTCTGCCTTGGCGTATTTTTGAGCGCGCTTGGAATTTACCAGCCGCTTGCGGATTTTGCGGGAGCGGGAGCGACGGTGCCGCTTTTGGGCTTCGGTCATAATCTCTGGAAAGGAATTAAAGAGGCAATTGACGCGCAGGGAGTGCTCGGACTGTTTACCGGAGGGTTTAAGGCGAGCGCTGTCGGAATTTCTGCGGCGTTGGTTTTAAGTTATCTCGGAGCGCATATTTTTAAGTCCAAAATGTCATAGGTATGGAAAATTCCGGTAAAGTTATAAAAATTCACCATAAACTTAAAAAAATTAAGTAAATTAAGAATTGACATTATTTAATTAAGGAATAGCAAGCCGATAGTTGAAAATATTAAGAGCCTATTATATAATTTTAGTCAGTGTTTAAAGGCGCGGACAGATGAACAGATTGATTTTGCCTGATGGAAGCAGGAGTATGCCAAGGCATAAAGCGCAGTCCGGCAAAATCGAAATGGGACTTTATTTCGTAAAGTCTTTGCACAGAGATTAAAAAATATTTTAGGAGGGCTACACAAATGTCATACGTAGACGAGGTATTGGCGCGCGTAAAAGAAAAAAACGCGGCGGAACCGGAATTTTTACAGGCAGTAGAAGAAGTTTTGGATTCTCTGCGTCCTGTAATTGATGCAAATGAGGAAAAATACAGAAAAGAAGCTTTGCTTGAGAGAATTACTGAACCGGAAAGACAGTTTAAGTTCAGAGTTCCTTGGGTAGACGACAATGGAAACGTACAGGTCAACACCGGATACAGAGTACAGTTCAACTCTGCAATCGGGCCTTACAAGGGCGGTTTAAGACTTCACCCGTCAGTAAATCTTGGTATTATTAAGTTCTTAGGATTTGAGCAGATTTTCAAAAACTCCCTGACAGGACTGCCGATTGGCGGCGGTAAGGGTGGTTCTGATTTTGATCCTAAGGGAAAATCAGACAGAGAAGTAATGGCATTCTGCCAGAGCTTTATGACAGAGCTGTGCAAATATATCGGTGCAGATACCGACGTTCCTGCAGGGGATATCGGAACCGGCGCAAGAGAAATCGGTTATATGTTCGGACAGTATAAGAGAATCAGAGGATTATATGAAGGCGTTCTGACAGGTAAGGGACTGACCTACGGCGGTTCTCTGGCAAGAACAGAAGCAACCGGTTACGGTCTTCTTTACATCACAGAGGAATTGATGAAAGACCATGGCGAGAGCATGGAAGGAAAGACCTGTGTTGTTTCCGGCGCAGGAAACGTTGCAATCTACGCAATTCAGAAAGCGCATCAGATGGGCGCAAAGTGCGTTACCTGTTCTGATTCTACCGGCTGGATTTATGATCCGGAAGGCATTGACGTTGAATTGTTAAAAGAAATCAAGGAAGTTAAGAGAGCAAGACTGACGGAGTATGCAGCAGCAAGACCTTCAGCGCAATATCATGAAGGACGCGGCGTATGGCAGATTCCTTGCGATATCGCTCTCCCATGCGCAACGCAGAACGAATTACATCTTGACGATGCAAAACAGCTTGTCGCAAACGGTTGTAAGGCTGTCTGTGAAGGAGCAAACATGCCTACGACAATCGAAGCAACAGAGTACTTACAGGAGAACGGCGTATGGTTCATCGGCGGTAAAGCTGCCAATGCAGGCGGCGTTGCTACTTCAGCACTTGAGATGTCCCAGAACTCTGAAAGACTTTCATGGACATTTGAAGAAGTTGACAGCAAGTTAAAAGATATTATGGTAAATATTTATCATAACATTGACGACGCAGCAAAGAGATACGGACATGAAGGCAACTACGTAGTAGGTGCAAATATTGCCGGATTTGAAAAGGTTGCAGAAGCAATGCTTGCTCAGGGCGTATGCTAAACGTGTGTTAATACGTTATTGAAGTTTTCATAAAAAAATCCATCACAGCCATAAAGTTCAGAATATCTGACAGACTGTGATGGATTTTTTATTATGCTCTAAGAAACGGCGTTTATTCTTCGTCGTTTCCGTTTTTCTCCGGATTTTGCGCTTTTACGGTCGGAGTATTTTTAGCGTCCTCTGTTTTCTTCTTTGCAGAATTATCAGCGTCGCCACTGTCTTCCTGCTGGGAAGAACTGCTGCCTGAAGAATAGGAATATTTTGATGCGGAATGATAAGTACATTTATCCGGCTGCGTGCCTTTTGCATAATATTCCGATTTGGAGGAGGATACCGGACATACTCCCTTGATTGCAGTTTTTCCGGAAGAAGAACAGATATCGTATTTTTTTACGTCAGGGCTCATCTCAAAGTCTTTCTTTTTATACTTTTTCTTTTCGTTGATCCGGTTCATGATTTTTGCCCAGAGGCGCTCGTGGTACGCCTGATCTCCGGAAAGCTCCTTATTTTCGTCATAGCCTGTCCAGATGGAAGCCGTCAGATACGGCGTGTAGCCGCAGAACCATAAATCGTATGAGCTGGACGTTGTACCTGTTTTTCCTGCCACCGGCATATCGCCCTCCAGTTTGCAGGCGGTACCGGTACCTTCTGTGATGACGCTGGTCATTGCCTGTGTCAGAAGGGAAGCGGTGGACGGCTTTAAGACCGTTTTGGTGGTCGGCGAAGTGTTGTCCAACAGTACCCGTCCGTTGCTGTCAATGACCTGCGAATAAAATACCGGACGGATATAAGTTCCCTGATTTGCGATGGTCGCATAGGCTGCGGTCATCTGCAGATTTGTTACGCCGTAAGTAATACCGCCGAGCGCAAGCGCCTGCTGTATATCTGTGGTTACCGCCCCGTTTTTGCTTACTTCTTTATCAACAAGCGTTGTAATGCCGAAGTTTTGCAGATAGTCAAATCCAAGCTGCGGGGTGATTTCCGTCAGCACCTTGACTGCGCAGATGTTCATGGACTGTGCAATCGCCTTGCGGACTGTGACGGTTCCCTTGTACCCTTTGTACCAGTTGTTGACCGGTCTACCGTTTGCGTAATTATATGGCTCGTCAACAATTGTCGTTGACAGCGTGTACCCCATAGTATCTATGGCAGGGGCGTAAGTGGATAAAATTTTGAAAGTGGAACCCGGCTGACGTTTGGAATAGGTCGCCCGGTTCATGGACAGACTCGTATTTTTTGTGCCGCGTCCGCCGACAATCGCTTTTACATAACCGGTGGATTGATCCATGACCGTAAAGGAAATCTGAGGCTCCGGAACAAAGTACAACGTCTGTACCTGAGAATATCCTTTCTCCTCGCTGATTCCCTTCTTATAATATTTCTGTTTCAAATGCTTCTTATAATCTTTGACGCACGCCTTTGCAGAATCCTGAGAGTCGAAAAGTAGCTGGAAGCTTGATTCGTTCAAGACATTGACGTGGTAGTCCAAAATATCCTGCTCGTCATATTCATCAACGCTGCCGTCAGGATTTTGCACCGCCCAGCGCCAGTTGATAGAGTATTTAATTGCATACGGATAATTGGAGGAATCGGAAAGCTCCTGATCGCAGATTTTCTGAATTGCGGAATCCTGCGTAGTGTATATTTTCAACCCTCCGCTGTAAACGGCGTTGTATGCCTGCGTTTCCGTATAACCTTTTTTTGTCTGCAAATCCTCCATGACCTGTTTGCTGACTTCATCTACAAAATATGAATAAATATTATCATCGTTTTTCTCTAATTCCGTATTGACGGATTTAATCCGTTTGTAGACGTCGTCCTGCATTGCCGTATCATATTCTTCCTGCGTGATATGACCTGCCTGAAGCATATTTTTTAAAATCTTTTTCCGGCGCTTTTTATTTTCTTCCGGATTTGTAATCGGATTGTAGCGGGAAGGGTTTTGTGTGATTGCGGCAATGACGCCTGACTCGGAAACGGTAATTTCGCTCACGTCTTTATTAAAGTAGCGGTGGGAGGCGGCCTGCACTCCCAAAGTATTGGAGCCTAAATTGATGGTATTCAGATAGGTTTCCAAAATCGTTTCCTTTGAAGTCACTTTTTCAAGCTGTACCGCCAGATATTGCTCCTGAATTTTCCGTTTCAGCGAGGAAGCGAAAGAATTTTCGGAAGTCCAGCCGGTAAAGACGTTATTTTTTAAAACCTGCTGGGTAATGGTACTGGCGCCCTCAGAAGGATCCATCGTTGTCACCGCAATATAGGCGGCGCGCCCGATACCCTGAATATCAATGCCGTTGTGCTCATAAAATCGGGCGTCCTCAGTATCAATAAACGCCCACTGCAGATGCTCAGGCACGTTTTTCAGGTCAACCCGTATACGGTTGGAACCGGAGGTAATCAGTTTTGCAATCTGATTGTTTTTTGAATCGTACACTGTCGTGGAATAAGAAGACGGCACAATGGAAATATCGCTCATGGACGGAGCGCTTTCAATGACGCCGTTCAAAAGTCCGATGACAAAGGAACAGCCTACAATCAGAAAAAGAAACAGAATGAAAATGACTCCTTTTAACAACGAAACTAAAGATTTGGAAATAAGTTTTTTTTGGACAGAAACAATGTTCTTTTGTTTCTCCATCGTCTCTCTATATCCGAATTTCATAAAAATCCTCCTTTATCCGTACAATTATAGCAAAAACTTTCCATTTAATAAAGTAAAACTTGTCGACAGGCATCGGTAGAAAATGCCGTTTTTATCTGAAAATAAATACAATGTTGTCCATTGGCGCAGATAATGTTAGAATACAGATAACTAAGAGTTCGGAATATAAAGGAGGTATTTATGGGACAAGCATCAAAAAAACAGATTGCATTGCTGCTTTCGCTGGTACTGGTATTGGTTACAGCCGGCGGATATTATGGCGGAAACAAGGCGGACGCGGCAGAGTTTGCCGAAGTGGAGGTAGCAAAGAACATTGTAAATAATGGAGACGGCGCCGTCATGCAGGCATTGGAGAGCGGCGTCTGGCAGGCGGACGGAGTATCGTACAATAATTACTCCCGCTATGACGGGAAAACGGTATCTGCCTCCAGCGAGCGAAATCCCGCGTTAGACGCTGTCGACGGAAACTTAAACAGCAGGTGGGAGAGCGTTCATGGAAGCGATCCGCAGCATTTTCAGATTGATTTTGGAAATGTTTATCTGCTGAAAACTGTCCTGATTTACTGGGAGGGCGCTTCCGCAAAAGACTATGAAGTACAGGTTTCATCGGACGGAACGAATTTCCAGACGCTTACTGAGGTGACCAGCAATGACGGAAAACGTACCGACGAGTTGATATTTTCTGAGCAGATTGCAGTGCGCGCAGTCAAAATTTACTGTAAATCAAGGACGACCGTTTATGGCGATTCTATTTATGAAATCGGATTTTTCGGGACGGAAGCCCAAAAAGAGGTCGTTCCGGTTCTGTCCAATCTGAAAATACAGGATTATTATCAATATACCGGAAAATACCTGATTTACTTCACCGAGCCGGAAATTTCTTTCGGATACCGGCTGTATATTGACGACGATACGGAGCCGGTAAAAGAAATTGAGGGTTCCGGAGCATCTCTGAACCGGACGGATCTGGAGCGTTATGAAAAAGGAAAACATACCCTTTATGTGTCCAATATCGGCGCAGACGGAAAAGAGTCCGCAAAACTCAGCGCAGAGTTTACGATTGGAGACAGGGCGGGAACCTATACGGATATGCCGCAGGTTTATATTTACACGACAGGGAACATTTCGTCGGAATACCATAAAACGGCGGACGTCACCGTTTCCGTCAGCGACCGCGATGGAGAAACGTATAAAGATTTGACGGACAGCGCGTCTAATATCAAGGTTCGCGGTAATACCACAGCCGGCGCGCCAAAGAAGCCATGGAATATTAAATTGAGCGGCAAGCAGAGCGTACTCGGCATGGATAAAGGGAAAAAATGGTGTTTGCTCGCGAATTCGTTTGACAAGTCCCAGATGAGGAACAGTCTTGCATACGATTTCGGACTGCAGAACGGCGTCACATATACGAGCCAGAGCCGGTTTGTCGAGGTTTATTTAAACGGAACGTTTCAGGGAAATTATCTGATGACAGAGCCGGTCGAGGCGAAAAAAGAGCGGGTGGATATCGACGCTTACAATGCGGACAGCAATGATATTCTTTTGGAACTTGGCACGCGCAACGAGCCTGACGTAGACCATTTTACGACTGATGTTTTAAACACGACCTTCGACGTCAACGATCCGGAAAAGGGAGACGATTTAACAGACGGACAGGTCGATGAAAAGATTGCAAGGGCAAAAACTTATCTCAACGGGTTTGAAACTGCGCTCAAAAACCGTAATTATGAGGAAATCCTGCAATATATCGACGAGGATACATTTGTCAATTTTTATATTACGAATGAATTATTTAAAAATGTAGATTTTAATTTCAGCTCTACAAGATTTTATATTAAAGATAATAAAGTTTACGCCGGGCCGCTTTGGGATTTCGATTTGTCGAGCGGAAACTGCAAGTCCGTTTCCTATACGGACTATTATGTAGACGGAGTCAGCTATAAGGGATATTACTGTCAGAGTATGAACTGGTATCGGGAATTGTTCAAAAATGAAACCTTTTACAATAAAGTGAAAGCCCGTTATCGTGACCTGCAGTATACGATTCAAAATCTGTACCGCGCAGACTCCACGACCGAACTTAGTATTCCGGAATTACTCCGCCGCTATGGCGCTTCCTTTGAGAGAAATTTTGCGGGAAAAGAACAGCTCGGCGCAGGGTGGAGCCTGACAAATGAGGACGGATACAGTTATTCCGCCGAATCAGGCTGGACGCAGTGGGAGCAGCCGATTGAATTTTTGAGAAGCTGGCTGGAAAACCGTAACATCTGGCTTTGTGAACAGTGGGGCATTGATATGGACTCTGCCTATGAACAGTCAAAGCCGGTCGTACCGCCTGAACCGACGACGCCGGAAGCGACCACAGTACCGGAGCCGACGACACCGGATCCGACAACGCCGAAAGCGACTACAACGCCGGAGCCGACGACGCCGGAAGCGACCACAACGCCGGAGCCGACGACGCCTGAACCGACAACTCCTGAGCCGACAACGCCGAAAGCGACCACAACGCCTGAGCTGACGACTCCTGAACCGACAACGCCGAAAGCGACTACAACGCCGGAGCCGACAACTCCTGAGCCAATCGAGCCGCAGCCAACGACGCCGGACGTTGAAACGCCGCAGCCGACCGCACCGCAGCCGTCAACGCCGGAAACGGAAAGTTCAGACGTTGACGTCACAGAAACAGAGAGCGTGCGCGTGACGGAAAAATCTGAGGAGACGACTTTGCAGAATACTACTGCACAGTCAGGACAGGAATCAACGCCGCAGACGGTTTCCAAGCAGCCGGAAGGGAAAAATGGAAAAAATTCCGGAACGGTCGGAACAACAACGGTAAAGAAAGCCACAAAGAAAAAAGCCGCAGGCAAAATCCGGATTTTGCTGAGAAAGTCAGGCGGCGCGGCAGGATACCAGATTAAGATTACGAAGAAGAAAAAAGGCGGAAAAGTTTACGTTAAAAAGCATGTCAGAAAACGCAGGATAGTAATCCGCTCTAAAAAGTTAAAGAATAAAGGCGTATTATATGTCCGCGCGCGCGTTTACAAGATATTTAACGGACATAAACAATACGGAAAGTGGAGCAAACCGAAAAAAGTAAACATACGGAAGGGTTAATACTATGGAATCGTACTATGCGGTCAGCGCATATGGACAGGAGGAGATTGTAGAAAAAAAATCGAGATTTATTGCCCGCGTCTATCCGGTAACATCGGAAGAAGAAGCATTGATTTGTCTGGAGGATATCAGAAAACGCTTCTGGGACGCAAGGCATCACTGTTATGCGTATGTGCTCGGGAAAAACAGCGAGCTTCAGCGGTTCAGTGACGACGGAGAGCCACAGGGAACGGCAGGAAAACCGATTTTGGAGGCGCTTACGGGCAGTCATATGCACGATACGCTGATTATCGTCACGCGGTATTTCGGCGGTACGCTGCTTGGCACCGGTGGGCTGGTGCGCGCCTATGGAAGCGCCGCCAGAGCAGGACTGCGCGCCGCAAAGGTCGTGCAGGTCTGTAATGGAATTTCTTTCCGTCTGGAACTGGATTACAACAGTGTCGGAAAAATGAAATATCTTCTGGGACAGATGGAAATTGCGCCGGAAAATGAAACTTATGGAACGTCGGTTATCATGGATTTGACGGTAAAAGCGGAAAACTTTCCTGATTTAAAAGCAAAGATTACAGACGCCACGAGCGGAAACGCAGTTTTTTCGGAAGAAAGAGAGACGGAGTTTCGGCAAAAGGTTGAAACTTTTTCCGATTGTGATACAATATTTTGAGTTTAACGAAATTTGCTGAATACAGACGGAGAAAGAAAAATGATTAGAGAAGATATTCGGAATATTGCAATTATAGCCCATGTAGATCATGGAAAAACGACTTTAGTGGACGAACTGTTAAAACAGAGCGGCGTTTTCAGGGAAAATCAGGAAGTGGCGGAGCGCGTCATGGATTCCAATGATTTGGAACGGGAAAGAGGCATTACCATTCTTTCTAAAAATACGGCGGTCACTTATAAAAAGACGAAAATCAATATTATTGATACGCCGGGACATGCCGATTTTGGCGGCGAGGTGGAGCGTGTTCTGAAAATGGTAAACGGCGTCGTGCTGGTCGTTGATGCGTTTGAGGGTGCTATGCCGCAGACGCGCTTTGTCTTAAAGAAAGCGCTGGAGCTTGAATTGCCGGTGATTGTCTGCATCAATAAAATCGACCGTCCGGAGGCGCGTGCGCAGGAAGTCATTGACGAGGTGCTCGAACTGTTTATTGAACTGGACGCCAACGAGGAGCAGCTTGACTGTCCGTTTGTTTTCGCTTCTGCAAAAGAGGGAGTTGCAACGCTCAATCCCGATGAGCCGAAGACAGACATGAAAGATTTGTTTGAGACGATTATTGACTATATTCCGGCGCCGGAGGGAGATCCAAACGCAGATGTTCAGGCGCTTATCAGCACCATTGATTACAATGAGTATGTAGGGCGCATCGGCGTAGGAAAAATTGAC
>CANRMF010000016.1 GCA_947631665.1 uncultured Lachnospiraceae bacterium
ATTCTGGAGGAGTTTGATGAGGAGAAATATCTGGAAACGGTCAAAGCACATGAAAGAGAAGAAGGCATACAGATTGGTGAGCAGAGAGGCATACAGATTGGAGAAGAACGAGGAAGAAAAGAAGGAATGCAAATCGGTGAAGAACGCGGAAAAGAGTTAGGGAAACAACTTGAGAAAATCAGCACAGCGAAAAAACTTCTGGAAAGCCATGTGGAACGAAAAATAATCCTTACTGCTACAGGACTGACCGAAGAAGAACTAAACAAAATCGAGCAGGGTGAACTGTAACCATTTACTCTGCCTGAAGTAACGGATACGCAATTGAAGATGTAATAGCAAAAGGGAGTTTGGTATTAGTTAAACTCCCTTTTGCTATAAACATACAGTACTTCTATTAAACCTTACAAGTCCGGTTAATAGGACAGCGATTTTAATAATATAAAGATATCAAAACAATGGAAGGCAGAGCAACAGAGATTTACTTGAGCAATGGCGTTTTGCATAAGAGGAATATTAGGAATACAGCATATAAAAGAAAGAGAGAAACGGAATATGTGTTATGCAGTGGTTGATTTAGAAATGTGCAGCGTACCTAAGGCAAAAAGAAATAAAAATTATCAATGGGCAAATGAGACTATACAGATTGGCGCGGTAATGCTTGATGAGAATTATAATATTGTAGATAAGTTTATGACATATGTGTCGCCTCAATATGGATTTATAACACCGGTGATAGAGAGGCTTACCGGAATATCCCGACAGAAATTAGAAGGGGCGCCGGACATGAGTACTGCGCTAAAAATGTTTGCATCTTGGCTGCCGGAGCAAACGATTTTAGCTGCATGGAGTGAAAATGATGAAATGCAGATAATGAGGGAAATTAAGGGAAAGGAAATTGAATTTGAAGGCATCAATAAAATAACAGATTGCTGGGTGGACTGCCAGATTACTTTTAGCGAAATTATAGGAAATAAACGAAGATATAACCTGCAGGAAGCGTTGAATTTATCCGGTATTGAATATGATTTGCATATACATGACGGATTGGTAGACGCCTGCAACACCGCATTGTTATTCAAAAAAATGAAAACTGAAAAAGTGTTTTCATTCAGCAAATATTATTTAGAGGCAGACAAAGAAACAACGTGCATGACATACTCACTTGGCAGTCTGATTTCAAGGTTGGACAGTGTGAAAATGGCTTAATAAAGTATAATTTTTGGGGTACAGCATTAAAAAGGCAGTTTTCGGCAGGTCTATGCGGGTGAATAAAAACAGGTATTGTTTAAAATTATTCGCCTTGACCTTGCCGTTTTCTTGTATTATAGTATCATATGAAACAGTTTTATATGATACTTTTTTGCATCATGGGAAATTCTCCTAAATTTTCCATGATATAAAAATGCTCCGCAAGGATTGCAGAGGCGCGGAAACGTAGTTATTCTTACGCATCTACGCCTCGCGTAAAGTGTCGTAAGCGACACTTGGCTCATATTTGAAGTTTATCAGAATCATAAAACAATTTCACAAAGGGGTGAATAGATGTCTAAGAAAGAAATGTCACGCGCAAATATGATGCTTACGGAATCGCTTCCAAAAGTCATAACAAAAATGGCGCTTCCGTCCGTTATTTCTTTTATTATAACAACGGTATATAATCTGGCAGATACATTTTTTGTCAGCTCGCTTGGAGAAAGCGCAACAGCAGCGGTAAGCGTCAATGCATCTTTAGACCAGTTTATTATGATGGCAGGCTCGATGCTTGCGGTCGGCGCGGCAAGTTATACGTCCAGACTGCTTGGTGCAGGGGATAAAAAGAGGGCGGATCAGGTGCTTTCCACAGCTTTTTTTCTGGCAATGCTTTTTGGCGGCATTATTATGGTGCTGGGGCTTTCATTTAAAGTCCCGATGGTTCGTCTTTTGGGCGCTACCGATACCTGCGAAAGATATTCCGTTCAATATGCGGAATATGTGCTTTTAGTGGCTCCGCTGATGGCTGCAAATTTTGTAATGAATCAATGTCTCCGGTCAGAGGGCAGCGCGATGCTTTCCATGATTGGCATGGGGATTGGCGGCGTGCTAAACTGCATTTTGGATCCGATTTTTATTTTCAAACTAGGAATGGGTGTTGCCGGAGCTTCTGCGGCTACTGCGATTTCCAAAACCGTCAGTTTCGTAATTCTTTTATATCCGTATATTATGAGAAAGAGTATTTTGCATCTTTCCATCAGAAATTTCAAATTTGTAAAAAATATCATTATACAGATTGTAAGCGTGGGTTCATCGTCTATGTTCCGTTCCGGTCTTGCAGTCGTGTCTGCCATTGTTCTCAATAACATTGCCGGCGCCATTTCGGATTCTGTGCTTGCGGGTATCGGTGTTTCCACAAAAATCATGATGTTTCCGCTGAGCATTATTTTGGGATTTGGCACAGGGTTCCAGCCGGTTGCGGGTTACAACTGGGGCGCGGAAAGATATGACCGCGTGATGGAAAGTTACCGGTTTTCTTCAAAAGTGGCAGTCATCGGTTCTGCACTTATGGGACTGCTTATTTGGATTTTCTCAAAAAATCTGATTATCATTTTTGCGGGAAGTAATCAGGATATGATTCAAATCGGAATGCTCTGTATCCGTCTGCAATCGCTTGTCATGCCGATTCATGGCTGGGTAGCGGTGGTCAATATGCTCTGCGCCGGTCTTGGAAAAGCGAAGGGCGCGTTTTTACTTTCGACTGCCAGACAGGGAACCTGTTTTTTACCGATTGCTTATCCTATGGCATGGATTTGGGGCGCAGACGGAATTGCGTCAGTTCAGGCAGTCGCAGACGTCATTACCCTGATTTTTGCGGTGCCGCTGATGTATAAGCTGAAACGTGAAATTTTGACGCTGGAAAGAAACAGACAGGAGGTAAAGGCGTTATGACAGAGCACATTTTATCAAAACTGATACGCATTAACAGACAATGGAAAAAGGTATGCAGGAGTGCTCTTGCGCCGTATCAGTATATCGGAGTAATGCATCTGATTGTTATTTATGTCAACAGGTATCCGGGCTCGCGGCAGGAAGATGTTGCGGAATTTTATTCGCTTGACAAAGCGGGCGTCGCCAGAGATGCGCTTCGCCTTGAAAAAATGGGACATATCAGCAGACAGATTGATCCGGAGAGCAGGAGACAGTACAGCCTTTACCTGACAGAGCAGGGGAAAGAAATGGTCGGCGTTTTCAGGAAAATCTTTGTGGATTTTGAAAAAAGAATTTTGTCCACATTGTCTGAAAGCGAGAAAGAAACATTGCTGGGACTGCTTGACAATGTAAATATTTAGAAAAAATGGCCCACAGTGAAATTAGGGAAAGACACCGTTGTTTCAAATTTATCTCAAAATTTTTAATTTTGTGCTACGCGAAGTATTGCAAATTTGAAAAATGGGTGTATAATCTATATGCCGACTGGGGAAAAACATTTTTAAAATGAGAAATCTTTGTCGGTAATAAAAATTGCATACGGTAATACAATCAAAGTTGCAAGAGTTTGAATAATTTAAAGGACATAAAAAGCCAGACATTGAATTGTTTAAACATGGCCAATCATGTCCCTGGGGGTTTTAATTACAAAACATCGAAGGGAGATAATGATGAAAAGGGAAAAGCAAAAGATTACGAAACAGGTAATTGCCATAACCATGGCAGCAGTATTGACATTGTGCATCGTTTCGGGCGTTGGAATAACCGTTCGGGCAGGATACGATGCGGCGTCAGAAACTTACACGTATTCAGCAGACGATCCGTTGTATGCGGCGACTCATTTTCACATCTTTGCACAGAATAATGTTTCTATTGATGTTCATACGCATGGAAACATTGCCTGCAATACTTTCAGTGGCAGGGCAGGATTTGGCAGCAGACAGGATTTTTATCCGAATAATGAAAGTACGGAAGTAAACTATATCCGCAAAATCAATCAATGGGAGCCGGCGTTAGTGATAGGGACATTGATTCTGGGAGCGGATTATGAAATTACCTCTCCGGAAAATTCAGGACAGACGATTGTAGTAGATAAAACAGTAAACACGCCGGTGGTATTAGGCGCGGTAAAAAGAGACAGTGTTGTAATTGAAAAAGAAGGAAAGCATATCATAGATTTAGACAGTGAATTTGTAAAGCTGCGTGGGCGTTCCACAGAATGGTCTCAGATGCCTTCTTCTTCTGATGCAAAAATAGACCTTACAAGAGACCACAACTTACGGGCTATTGAACTTGATAATATCAATATGGATTCCGGCATAACTTTTGTGAATGTACCATATGAAGAAATGACGGCGTCAACAAATAAAGTTTCTATTTGGGGAATTGATGGTAACACAAAACATACCGGAATTGTCGTATTCAATGTTGACTTAAAAGGTCAAACGAATGCGGAAATCGGTTTCCCAATGGAGGGCTGTACCCTTCGGGATAACAGCAGCGGAATCAGTATAGGAAATAAAGAAGTCGGCGCTGATTATTATGGAGTCTGCCGGTTTATATGGAATTTTTATGACAGCAGCAAGGCGGATCGGATTTACGATGGCAAACTTTCATGGACGGGCGTGAAATATGGAACAGTATTAGCGCCGGGAGCAGATGTGACCTTTGGCGCTGTAAATGGTACTGTGATTGCGAAAAATGCAATTCACACCGGAGATGAGTCTCACCGTTGGGACGTTATCAGTGAAAAAGCAGGAAACAGCCGGAATATTCCGAGCGAGACTGCCACTTCAAAAGAAACTGAAACTTCAACAGAGACAGTCACTCCAACGGAAACAGTTACGCCAGCAGAAACAGTTGCACCAACAGAAACGGTTGCACCGACAGAAACGGTAACGCCGACAGAAACCGTTGTACCGACGGAAACAGTAACACCAAAAGAAACCGTTGCACCGACGGAAGCAGTTACGCCAGCAGAAACGGTTGCGCCGAAAGAAACGGTCATGCCGAAAGAAACGGTCACGCCAAAAGAAACGGCTGCACCAACAGAAACAGTAACGCCGAAAGAAACGGTTGCACCGACAGAAACGGTCACGCCAAAAGAAACAGAGGCAAAAACAGAGGTTGTTACGAAGGAAGAAACGACAACATCAGCGAAAAACGCTGCACCGGAAGAAACCACGACACAGGTAGAGGGTGCTTCGCCGGAGAAGACCACAGCGCCGGTCGAAACCGTTACGCCGGTGGAAACAAACAAAGCGGAACAGACGACTTCTCCAAAAGAGACGAAGGAAAATAATAAAGAAAAGAAAAATAAGAAAAAAGGAAGTATTCGCATTTCCATTCATGATAAATTGACTGGAAAAGGAATTCCAAAAGCAACGGTAGACATTGTAAACGAAGACGGGGAAGTTGTAAAAACCGTTGTCACAAACGAAAGCGGAAATATCTTTGTCGAGGATTTGGAAGAAGGTTCATACACTATAAAAGTAAAAAGTATTCCGGAGGGATACAAAAATCCGGGAACGCAGAGCGTTTCAGTGACAGGAGGAAAGACCGTCACAAAATATATGACAGTAAAGAAAGACCTGCAGTTAAGTTATGGAGGAGTAGAACAGACTGAAAAGATTGTTGCTGACAGAAACGGAAATCACAGTCTGACATCTCCGCAGACAGGAGATAATGAACCGTATATACCATTCCTTGCAGTTATGACCGTTTGTATTGCCGGCGGCGTTGGATTTTATTTTAAAGGAAAACGAACCGCAGAGTAAGAAAGACGGAAGCATGGAATGACAGATTTTAATAAAAATGAGCTGCCATGAAAGGCAGTTCATTTTTTCTATCAGATTGTATTATCTGTAAAAATAAAGATTGTATCTGTAAAAATAAAAATTCTTTTACCTGAAAAAAATTCTGATAAAGGGAGAAAATAAAAAATGACGCCGGATTTGCGGAAAACAGCGGGTTTTCCAAGAACTTCAGCAGTCAGATGAAAGGAGTTATTATGAAACAGGCAACAGACACTTCCGAAAAAAATTCAAATGCTGTCCATGAAAAAAATCAGGAGAATAAAATTCGGTTTGAGATTATGCAGACGGCAGAGTTTCACAAGAAGAAAAAGCAGTTTTCCTATCATGGAGAAATGCTTCAAAATCTCAGTTCTATCCGTTACTGCAAGGCAGAGGTATTCGAGAATTGTATCATCGGTTCGTTCCGCCTCCCTCAGAAAAAGGAGGAGAAAACTGCCGCGCTGACCTTCGGATTTTACCTGACAGAGCAGACGGTTGTTTTTGTCGAAGACGGAGATAAATTGAAAACCATGATACAAAAGCATTTAAAATCGCTTCCAAAGACAGGCACTCCTGCGGAGTTTCTTCTGGCTGTTTTGGAACTGATGACAGAAGATGATTTGCTGTATCTGCTGCAAATTGAATCGAAGGCGGGAAAAATGGAAGATGATATTGAAAACGGAATGACAAAAGATTTCTTTCCTATACTGACAAAGTACAGACAGAAATTGTCCGAACTGAATTCTTATTATGAACAGCTTGCCGATATCGGGGAATTTTTTCAGTCTGCCTCCTGCGCTTTGCTCATTCAAAATGAACGGGAATGGGGTAAATTTACCCGTCGTGTGGAGAGACTTCAAAACCATGTCAATCTTCTCCGCGAGAATATGCTTCAACTGCGTGAACTTTATCAGTCCGCACAGGACGCAAAGCAAAACAGGATTATCGGAATTCTTACAGTCGTTACTACTTTCTTTCTTCCGTTGACGCTGCTGACGGGCTGGTATGGAATGAACTTTGTCCATATGCCGGAGCTGCAATGGCGGTATGGTTATGTTGCGGTTATTGTCGTGGCCGTTGTGATTGCCGTTTGGGAATTTATACAATTTAAAAGGAAAAAATTTTTTTAAGGAAATCAGTATATCTTCTTATAAAAGAAAAAATTTTTTTAAGGGAATCAGTATATCCGCGCAGAAAAGCTGACAATATATGTTTGGAAAATATTGTAGGTTTGAGGTAATTGTGATAGAGTAGTGAGTGAAATATATTGGGCTAAGGAGGATACCAAATGAAAAAGTTAAGTGGAAAGTCTTTACTTGCGGTATTGTTGGCGTTGACGTTATGTGTTTCGATGAATGTGATGCCGGCAAGCGCTGCAAAAAAGAAAGCGAAAACAAAAGGAAAGGTGACAACTGTGGCTGTAAAGGCGCCAACCGGTTCCAAGAAGGTTGCGTATGTTGCCAAAGGAAAGAGCATTAAGCTCAAAGCCGTTGTAAAGGCTAAGCCGAACAAAAAAGCAAACAAAAAAGTGACTTATAAGTCAGCGAACAAAAAGATTGCGACTGTATCGGCAAAGGGTGTTGTTAAGGGAAAGAAACTTGGAAAAACAAAAATCACCATGACTTCCGTTAAGAACAAAAAGAAGAAAAAGACGATTACAATCAGAGTGACAAATCCGGTCAAACAAGTAAAACTGAACCAGAAAAAAGTACAGG
The DNA here is from genome assembly GCA_947631665.1 of uncultured Lachnospiraceae bacterium. Taxonomy (GTDB): domain Bacteria; phylum Bacillota; class Clostridia; order Lachnospirales; family Lachnospiraceae; genus Eubacterium_G. The sequence goes on from CANRMF010000016.1 coordinate 7,472, forward strand.
TCGGGCCGGGCGAAACAATAAAGTTAAAGGCGACTGTTAAAGCGCCGAAGAAATCATTTAAAAAGGTTCAGTTTATATCTTCAAACAGAAAAGTTGCAACCGTAAATAAAAAGGGAGTGGTGAAAACCCGTTCTACAGGCACCGCTAAAATTACGGCAAAGGCATATGACGGAAGCGGTAAGAAGGCTGTCTGCACAGTGAAAGTTGCCAACGGTATTAAAAATATTACTTTTGATAACCCGCTGAAGGCTTATTCCGTCAGCAAAGTTAAGGTTACCTTAAACAAGGCGCAAAAACTGAATCAGTCTGATTTTACAATTAAGACAAAAATAAATCCTGATGGTTCCTACAACTTACAGGAAAAAGTTAAAAATATTTATACAAGTGATAATACAAATTATTATGTATTTCTGAAAGACAGCAGTTTTGCAGTCGGTGAATATGTTCAGGTGACGGTGAATGCGCTGAAGGGCAGAAAAACTTTTGAAAAGCAGTTTACTTCAGATGCCAGAGAGCAGGAGATGCTGATTGAAGCTGACGTAAATGATGTTATTGATAATTACGTTTCCTTTAATGATAGCGGCTCGCGGGGATATCTGAGTTATAAAATTGAGTCAGGAAGCCTTCCGGCAGGTCTTACATATGATACAAAAGAGAACAGAATACAAGGAATTGTGCGTGCCGTTGCAAATAATCAGAAAGTGACGTTTGCCGCAACCGACGAATATGGAAAGACATTCCGGACGATTGTAAAATTTATGATTGGTGATAAAAACCATATTGTCGCTGAAAATAAAGTAATCGGCGATAAGGCATACAATAAGGTATACCCGCACACCGACGCATCTGTAACTTTACATGTCAGCGGCGGAAGCGGCAGCTATATTGCGAAAATGCTTGATGACTGCGGAGAAATTTTCAGTGTATCATCTAATCCGTCAGACAGTATATACATTGATTGCGACCCAAGCCGTTTAACCCGTCCGGGTACATACAATGTAAAAGTCAGCATTACAGATGAACAAAATCCTGCGCTTTTCGTAATGGCGGTTTATACGGTTGTAGTATCAAATGCGCAGCAGGTAAATATTACATTAAACAATTTTAAAGATACGACAGACAGGGCAATCCGTTTTTACAGTTATGAGGAAGATGAGACATATTTCTTCTATCCTTACAGCGAGAACTATGATGCTCAGGTAAGAAATATAGGAACAATCAAGGAATATGTACCGAATGGACATTACAAGATTTATTCTATGGCGTACGGAACGGAAATTGTATATGCTGATTACTATGCAGTCAATGGTACGGTAAATCTTACATATACACTATCCGAATTGTTTACTATTTCCGGCGTCATTAAGGATAAGAATGGAAATCCATACCAAAACGGCTGCTATGTTTACATTTATAAAGCAGACGAGCCGTATGACGACATAGACTATGACTATGTAAGTTCAGGAGATTATGACGATTACGGTGGAAGCGGAAAATATAATTTTACCGGTATTCCAAATGGCAGTTATATTGTGGAGGCTGTGGACGAAGGCGAGAGAATTCGTTCCGGAGTTCTCACTGTAAATAACGGAAATGTTACTTGTGATCTGACATTGCCAATCGCAAATTATTGATAGGGGAATACGGAACATATTGTTGCGGGAGAGATACCCTGTGATATTTCAAAATATGCGTTGAAATGACAGAGAATTTCCAATAAAAAATGAAATTCCATGAAGCAGAGATTTATCTGTCTAATGGAATTTCATTTTATTTTGGGATATTATTTCTTTTTCCGAAAGGCGTCAGCAACCGCCCTGATTGCGCGGATTTCATCTTCTGACAAATCGGAAAGATCCATAACGGGGCCTCTTTCCAACCCTAACAGATAGTCTGTCGTCACATGAAATAATCTTGCATATTTTACGACAACATCAGGGGACGGGCATCGTTCATTCAGTTCATAAAAAGAGATTACGGATTTTGTTACGCCGAGTTGGTCGGCAACCTGCTGTTGTGTCATGCCAGCCTGTTTTCGCAAAGTTCTTAATTTAGAATCCACTAGTTATCACCTCATTTCTACAACAAGTGTACTAAAATAAAGAGTAGCAATGGTTTATATAAATATGAAATTAGTTGATAGACGCAAAGAATTCTTTTTTATTATGGCTTTTCACAACATTTATTATGTACAAAATAAAAAAAGGTGCAATCAGGAATGAATACATGAATGGAAAAAAGAGTTACGGATACGAAATAACAAGAGAAATAATCAACCTGAAAAGCAAAAAAACATACACCAAGTAGAGATCATAGGAAATATAAAGGTAGGTAGTAATATGAATATATGGAAATGTGATAGGTGGAAAGAGATTTATCAAGGACATGAAATTCGTAGTGGTTTAAGATTAAGATTTGATACTGGTGTTGATGAAGACGTAAAAAATGCGTTAAAAGATTTTGCTAAATACTTAAGAAAAGAGTATATTTTTCCAATTAGAGTGCCTATTTATGTCCGATATACAATGAAAATTATGGCAAGAGATGGTGATTTGGTAAATGGTACGTTTTTGGGCCCATACGATAAACTTGAAGAACCATATATCAGAATTGCAGTAGGAGATTATTGCCAAGAGAAATTGAAAAGAGGAAAGGGAGAGGCAGTAATATCATATTTTTATGTTATAGCACATGAATTAACACACTATTTTCAATGGCTTAATCAGATAGAAATAACGGAAATTGGAAAAGAAAGACAGGCTACAAGATGGGCAGATATAATTGTGAAAAATTATATCCATATAAAAAATAAAGAGAAGTATGTTACTCGTTGTGCATTAGTAAATCTGTTTCCGCATACGAAATGTTAAAAAATATTGCTGAAAAAGATAGAATTGGTATGGTAAGAGGATATGCAATATTATCTTTAGGGTATATTGCCGTTAGGATTCATAAGCAAAGTGATTTAACAAAATTTTTGAAAAACAGATTAAAGACTGACAAAGTAGAGTTTACCAAAACTAATATATATACTGTTTTATATAGTTTAGGAAACAGAGATTATTTAGCATGTTTATTAGCTGCAATAAATTCAAAAGGATATCACAACAGATGTGAAGTGGTTAATAGTTTAAGTGAAGTTATCAATGATGATAATAAAGAGGTCATACTTACAGCATTATTAGAACGCAAAAAGATTGAAACAGCAGGGACAGTTATTTCTAAAATTGATGAAGTAATTGAAGAAATAGAAAGGCGGCAGGAAGAATAAAATTAGAATATTTGTAAAGAAATACATAGAAAAAGGATAAAGATGCAAGATAGATATTCCAAAATGCTATATTCAAAAAAGAGAAAAGATGGCTAATGACAACCATCTTTTCTCCGTATATAATAGTTTTTTAAATCTTCCGGTTGTCAATTACGCGGACTGCTTTTCCCTCAGAACGGGTAATGGATTTCGGCTCTACCAGAGTCACTTCTGCATAAATGCCAAGCATACTCTTTAAAGCGCTAATCAGTTCTTTCTGCTTCTTTGCCTTTGCCTCGTCTGTTTCTGCAAAGAGCTCCGGCGTCATTTCAACTTTGACTTCTAAAGTATCGCTGTTGTGTACGCGGTCTACAATCAACTGATAATTTGCAGGCATACCTTTTTTAATTAACACTTCTTCCACTTGGGACGGGTAAACGTTTACGCCCTTGATAATGAGCATATCGTCTGTTCTTCCCATCAGTCTGTGGATACGCGCGTGGGTACGGCCGCACTTGCATTTTTCGTGGGTAATATATGTAATATCTTTGGTACGGTAACGGATCAGAGGGAATGCCTCTTTTGCAAAACTGGTAAATACAAGTTCGCCGACCTGTCCGTCCGGAACCGGCTCCAGCGTTTCAGGATCGACAATTTCCGGAATAAATAAATCTTCGCAGATATGCATACCAGCCTGCTCCTGACATTCAAAAGATACACCCGGCCCTTCAATTTCCGTCAGACCGTAAATATCGTATGCCTTAATTCCCAATTTTTCCTGAATATCATTTCTCATTTCTTCAGACCATGCCTCTGCTCCGAAGATACCTGCCTTTAATTTGATTTTGTCCCGCAGTCCTCTTTCGTGAATTGATTCGGCCAAGTATGCCGCATAAGAAGGAGTACAGCAGAGAATGGTAGCGCCTAAGTCTACCATAAACTGGAGTTGTCTGTCCGTATTGCCTGAAGACATCGGAAGCGTCAGACAGCCGACCTTGTGGGAACCGTCGTTCAGTCCCGGGCCGCCGGTGAAAAGACCGTATCCATAGCAGACATGGCAGACGTCATCTTTATCTCCGCCCGCTGCGACAATGGCTCTTGCGCAGCCGTTTGCCCAGTTATCCAAATCCTTCTGTGTGTAAAAGTCGACAACTCTCTTTCCGGTCGTTCCGGAGGTAGATTGAATACGCACACACTCAGAAAGCGGCAGCGCCAGCAGTCCATACGGATATGCGTCCCTCAAATCGTCCTTTGTCAAAAAAGGAAGTTTTACGATATCATCAAGACTTTGAATATCGTCAGGAGTGACTCCTGCCTCCTCCATCTTTTTTCTGTAAAACGGTACATTTTCATAGACGCGTTTTACAACATCTTTTAAACCGTCCTCATGCCACTGGGTAATCTGCTCGCGGGAGGCGGTTTCAATTTCTTCCTGAAAATACTTTCCCATTTTCATAATCCTTTCTGCAACAATATATTTTTGTACTGCGCCTATTGTCTTCCGGCAGCACAACGATAAAGACATTTTACAATATTTTTCACTTTAAAGCAATAAAGTTTTCGACGATATAGACATAGATTTTGACGATATAGACGTAGATTTTCGCCAGCGCGATGTGGATTTTGCAGATGTAGATGTGTGTTTCCGCCAGCGGCGATGTGGATTTACATGTAAAATACTTCAATTTGCAGGAATTGACATGTAATTCACTCCCGTTTCTCATAATTTTCAAACTTTTTTACATGTAAAAGTCTTGAATTTGCGGGAAATGACATGTAATTTGTTCCCGTTTCTCATACTTTTCAAACTTTTTTACATGTAAAAGTCTTGAATTTGCGGGAAATGACATGTAATTTGTTCCCGTCTCCCATAATTTTCAAACTTTTTTACATGCAAAAGTCTTCAATTTGTGGGAAATGACATGTAATTCACTCTTTTTTCCCATAAAGCTCCCGTAAAATGAAAAGTCTGACTGAACATAACAAAAACGTGCGCCGCTAAATCCCTGCAAAAACTTAAACAGCGTTTTGTCTGACAGGCAGTTTCACTGTAAATTGAGTAAAATCCTCGTTGCTGTCGGCGCATATTGTTCCTCCATGCAGTTCTACAATTTCTTTTGCAATAGCCAGTCCGAGACCGCTGCCTCCGGTACTGGAGGTTCTGGAAGAATCTGTCCGGTAAAATTTTTCAAATAATCTGTTGAGGCTTTCCTCTGGAATTTTTTCTCCCCGATTGCTGGTAGTGATTTCAACAAAACCGCCTTTTATGATGGAGTTTACCGTAATCAGCCGGTCGGTGCTGTAATAAATCGCATTTTTAATCAGATTGCCGAAAACGCGGGCAAGTTTATCCGGATCGCCATAGATTGTGATATGAGAATTGGATTTTAATTGAATTTCCCTGTGTTTTTCAATTAAAATCGGGTAGAAATCATCAGAAATCTGTTCGAGCATTAAATTCAGATTGATTTCTTTTTTGTCTAGCAGGATTGCTTGCGAATTAAATCTTGCAATATCAAATAATTCATCAATCAAATCTTCCAACTGGTAAGATTTTTCCAGAGCGACCTGAATATATTTTTCTTTCTGCTGCTGCGGCAGGTTTTTAATTTCGTCCAAAAGAGATAAATATCCAATCATAGAGGTGAGTGGAGTTTTTAAATCATGAGCCAGATAAACAATGAGGTCGTTTTTCTTCTGTTCACTCTGCCTTGCCGCCAGTTCATTTTTCTCAGACTTCCTTTTTAAATAATTCATTTTCCGCTGCAGACTGTCCAATTCTGTCGGAAGTTCAATATATTCAATATTTTTATCTAACAGATTTTGTGATGCAATGGAAATCGCGTCTACATAAGAAAAGACCTTTGTGATGAGTTGATAAAGCAGTATGGAAAAGCCTATGAACCAGATAAAAAAGACAATGATAGTAAAGCACAACGGATTAAAAACAGTATCAAAAAAACGGATAGCCTGATAATAGACTTCCGGCGAATCGTCATACAGCCATTGAAAATCCAAACGGTTGATAACGGTATAAATGATGAAAAACACCAGCGGTATGGAAACTGTCCATACACAAATTCTGACGGTAAAGCCTTTAAGCGTTTTTTTGATTAAGAAATTTTCTGAATTGTTATTTTTCAATTTTATATCCCACTCCCCATACTGTAATAATATATTTTGAATGTTTTCCGGTATCGTTCATTTTTTCCCGCAGATGTCTTATATGCACCATTACGGTATTGTTGTCGTTTTCGTAATATTTCTCTTTCCAGACATTTGCAAACAGTTCTTCGGTTTTGATGACGCTTCCCCTGTGGGAGCACAAATACCATAAGATTTCAAACTCGGTCGGAGTCAGTTCAATTTTTTCTTCATTAAAATAAAACTCGTGAGCAGTCCGGTTTAATAAAATATTTCTGAAATCAATCACATCAGGATCGGTTCCGGCGGACGGATTGTATTTTGTATATCTTCTGAGCTGCGCCTTGACGCGTGCCATCAACTCCAGCGGTTGGAATGGTTTGGTAATATAGTCGTCGGCGCCGATAGTCAGACCGTTGATTTTATCCATGTCCTCTACCTTTGCCGTCACAAAAATAATGGGAAAATTGTACTGCTCCCGGATTTTTCTGCATAACGAAAATCCGTCAATATCAGGCATCATGACATCAAGCACCGCAAGGTCGATAGAGAGCGTTTCCAAATCTTTCATGATATCCTTTCCGGAATAATATTTATACACATGGTAATTTGCGTTTTGCAAGCAGATTTCAATCAGGTCTGCAATTTCTTTTTCATCGTCCACGACAAGAATATTCATAGAATTACCTCCGGTTATCAAATAAATCAGACATCTTCTATACTACATGGAATAAAAGCAAATATCAAATTGAATATTCCCATAGATTTTTAATCTGATATTCCAACCGTTCATACTCCCAAAGCTGATTGCTTTTTTCCGTACTGTTTGAATCATTCACCCTGATTTTTCCGTCTTCAATTCCTGTCAGCACGATAAAATGTCCGCTTGTAGTAAAATCGCCCTTCCGCATACTGCAGATAATCGGGTGATGGGATTTCAGCGCTTGAAAGATTGTACTTTCAGACAGCGCAATTTCCCGGCTCTGTATTCCAAACGATTGGGCGCCCTCCGTCATCAGACTCCAGCTTGTCCCTGTGCTTTTCGGACAATATCCGTTCTTTTGGGCAAAACGGGCTACCACATACGGGGTTATTGAAGTGTCGCCGGTCAGTCCAACAATCACCATAGAAAGCGCTGTCGGGCCGCACCCGTCTGTTCCGATGCAGCAGTCGCCATATTCTGCATAACCCCATCGGTGATCCCATTGAAGCAGCAGCGGAATTTTGCCTTTTTTGATGTTTCCCACATCATGGGCAAAAACCTTCCCTTTATTCTGAGGATATTCAAGAACAAAATCCAGCATATTCAAATTTCGCGTCAACATCTGCAAGAGCAGTTTGGGATAACGGTTATAATTTTGCAGAATATTGCCAATCCGGTCATCATATTTTTTTAACAGTTTCAATTTCTTTTTTAAGGGAAGATTGTCTGCAATCGTGATATTTTCATAGCGGGGTTTTGAATTTTGAATATCAGTTTTTACTGATGTTATAGCGTCTTTTCCATCATCATAGTCCGTCAGGTTTTTAAGACCGGCAAAAAAGAAAACAAAAATTAGAAATATAAGAAAATATTTGACAGGTTTTTTTAATCTTCTGCGCCTTTTCATTGAACTTCCTCCTAAAGTAAAATACAAGTTGTTATATGTCGGAAAGTTTAGCATAGAAAAGAAATCAATTCTTTAACAAAACCTTATGAAAATCTTAATGTAAACATCGGCGGTATCGTGCAACGCAAGACGCCGGAGAGAGGGTAAAAAATTAAAAAAATAATTCTCTTTTCAAACATAAAAATAATTTCAACTCAAATATCATTTGAATTGATAGGATTTATCGGTATGAAAACGTTTCAAAGACTACCAAAATAAAAAATATTTTTTTAATGACAAATTGTAGAAATTCATAAAATCATATGATATATTGTTTATAGTTTTGTGCGTGAGCATAATTTTTGGGGACGAAAAAAATTTAAAATTTAGGAGGATTAGTTCATGTCGGAGAAACTCAAAGGGGTGCCGGTAGAAGGCTTTGCGGAAATGAGCAGACAGGCGGCAGCGGAAGGTATCGTCTTATTGAAAAATGAAGATGGGCTGCTTCCGTTTACAACAGAAGATAAAATTTCAGTTTTCGGACGGCCGATGATTGAATATTACAGAAGCGGTACCGGTTCCGGCGGAGCGGTACGCGTAGAATATGCGACAAATATTCTGGACGGTTTTGAAAACAGCGGTTTGACCATCAATCAGGAAATTGTAAAGGATTATAAGGAATGGCTCAAAGACCACCCGTTTGATAACGGCGGCGGCGGCTGGGCGGCAGAACCATGGTTCCAAAAGGATATGGAAATCACCGCTGCCTATGCAAAGGCGCAGGCTGAAAAAACCAATAAGGCGGTTTATATTATCGGGCGGACTGCCGGCGAAGATAAAGACAATTTTGCATGGGACGGCAGTTTTCTTTTGACGCCGGAGGAAAAGTCCAACCTGAAAAATATTACGGAAGCGTTTGAAGACGTGTGCGTTGTGTTAAATGTTTCCAATATTATTGATATGAAATGGATTGAAGACCCGGTTTATCAGGGCAGACTGAAATCCGTTGTAATCGTATGGCAGGGCGGTATGGAAGGCGGAAACGCAGTCGTAGACGTGTTGTCAGGAAAAGTGACGCCGAGCGGCAAACTGCCGGATACGATTGCTTATGATATTGAAGATTATCCGTCAACGAAAAATTTCGGCGATCCGCTGAACAATTTATATCAGGAAGATATTTATGTGGGATACCGTTACTTTGAAACTTTTGCACCGGAAAAAGTACTGTATCCGTTTGGCTTCGGTCTTTCCTATACGGATTTTGATATTGAAACTACGGACGTTTCCGAGACAAAAGAAAACATAGAGGTTACGGTTAAAGTGACCAATACCGGCGGAAAGTATGCCGGAAAAGAAGTAGTTCAGGTTTATTATGAAGCTCCGCAGGGAGCGCTTGGAAAGCCTGCGCGGGAACTTGGTGCATTTCAAAAGACAAAAACGCTTGAGATGGGAGAGAGCGAAACGCTTAAAATCGTTCTGCCGAAAGAGCGTATGGCGTCTTATGACGACAGCAATGCGACCGGACATAAATCCTGTTATGTGCTTGAGGCGGGGGCGTACCATATTTATGTGGGAAACAGCGTCCGGCACAATACGCAGGTCTATACATGGGAGTTAGACAAACTGCAGGTAGTGGAACAGTTGTCTGAGGCAATGTGTCCGGACGATGAAAAATTGACTTTATTAAAGCCGGGCGAAAGAAAGCCTGACGGAACCTATGAAATGACTTATGTACCGTCTCAGAAACCGACGGTTGACATGGCAAAGAGGATTGAAGAAAATCTTCCGCCGACGATGGAAATTACCGGCGATATGGGCATTACCCTTCAGGACGTGCGCGATGGAAAAGCAGATTTAGATCGGTTTATCGCACAGCTTGACGTATCGGAGCTGGCGCTGATTGTCCGCGGCGAGGGCATGAGCAATCCGCGTGTTACGCAGGGTACGGCGTCTGCGTTTGGCGGTTTGAGCGATTCCCTGTTTGGTTACGGAATTCCGGCAGCCTGCTGCGCAGACGGGCCGAGCGGACTGCGCTACGAGGGAAAGGCGACGCAGCTTCCAATCGGAACAGCGCTTTCTTCCAGTTGGAATCCGGAACTGGTGCGCGCACTTTACACGATGGAGGGACAGGAATTATTGCGGAACGAGGTGGATACCCTGCTGGGGCCGGGCGTCAACATTCATCGAAATCCGTTAAATGGCAGAAATTTTGAATATTATTCCGAAGATCCGTTACTTTCCGGACTGATGGCGACTGCGGCGACCGGAGGCATTAAAGATGGCGGCGCTTGGGGTACGATTAAACACTTCGCGCTGAACGGACAGGAATCCCACCGCTTTAAAATCAATGCGGTTGCATCTGAGAGAGCAATCAGGGAAATTTACCTAAAGACCTTTGAAATGCCTGTCAAGGCAGGAGAAGTGATGGCGCTGATGACTTCTTACAATCCGATTAACGGGCATTGGGCGGCGTCCAACTACGATCTCTGCACGACCATTCTTCGAGGCGAGTGGGGATACAAAGGCTTTGTCATGACAGACTGGTGGGCGAAAATGAATGACGTCGTAGATGGCGGCGAGGAGTCCAACAAGGATATCCGCGACATGGTTCGTTCACAAAACGACGTATATATGGTTGTCAATAATAATGGGGCGGAAGTCAATTCCAACGGAGACAATACGGAAGAATCCGTCAAAAACGGTACGCTGACGATTGGCGAACTGCAGCGGGCGGCAAAAAATATCTGCAATTTTATTCTTTCCGCTCCGGTTATCCACAGACCGCTCATTGATACAGATGTGGCAAAACATTTTGACGCTGATCCGTCCGGAAAAGCAGACTATCAGATTTACCGTCTGGCGCAGGACAATAAAGTAATGTTCCAAAGCGGAACACAGGCGTCAGTCGAGGTTGATGAAACTGCGGAATACACAGTGATTGTCAATATTAAGTTTGACAAAAGCAATTTATCCCAGTCTACGGTAAACGTTGTGTCCGGCGATGAAACGATGTTTGTCATTCAGACCAACGGAACGGACGGAAACTGGATTACACAGAAACTCTGCAAGGTACAGCTTGATCAGGGTATTTACAACCTGAATCTGGTTGATGTTCTGGCGGGCATTAAAGTGAATTATATTCAGTTTAAGAAAATTCATAAAAAGAAATAAGATTGTTTTAAGAAAAAAAGGACGTTTCAAAAGTCAACCGGCTTTTGAGACGTCCTTTTTTGCCGCTGCATTTTACGGTGTGTTATCACTGGCTGAAATTCTAAATTTGTATCAACTTCTCGTCTTGTTTTACCCCTTGAAATATTGTATACTTAATATATTAGCGGCATAATCTTCCTTTTGGCGGATTCTGCGGCATAAGACTGAAAAATATGGAAATACAGGAGGCACAGATGATTACATTAAGCAAAGGCGGCGCATACCTGATTGACGGCGTTGATGTTGTTGAAGAAGGTAATGAAGATTTATTAAAGAGCAAGTTGGGAGGTCGTGCGCTCTCCAAAGAGGAGGCGGCAGAAAATACGATGGCTTACCGTATTTTGGCGGAGCACAACACCTCAGGAAATATGCAGGAGCTTCAGATTAAGTTTGACAAACTGACGTCTCATGATATTACGTTTGTAGGGATTATTCAGACGGCAAGGGCGTCCGGACTTGAAAAGTTTCCGATACCATATGTACTGACAAACTGCCACAACAGCCTGTGTGCAGTCGGCGGTACGATTAACGAAGATGACCATATGTTTGGTCTTTCCGCAGCGAAAAAGTACGGCGGCATTTACGTTCCGCCACATCAGGCAGTCATTCACCAGTTTGCCAGAGAGATGCTCGCGGGCGGCGGCAAAATGATTTTAGGTTCTGATTCACATACCCGCTACGGCGCGCTCGGTACAATGGCAATGGGCGAAGGCGGCCCGGAATTAGTAAAGCAGTTGTTATCGCAGACCTACGATATCCATATGCCGGAGGTCATTGGGATTTACATGACGGGAGAGCCTGCAAAGGGCGTCGGCCCGCAGGACGTTGCGCTTGCCATTATCGGAGCCGTTTTTGAAAAAGGTTATGTAAAAAATAAAGTCATGGAATTTGTAGGGCCGGGCGTGTCCAATCTGTCTGCCGACTTCCGTATCGGCGTAGACGTCATGACAACAGAGACGACCTGCCTTTCCTCCATTTGGAAAACGGACGAAAAAATCAAAGAATTTTATGAAATTCATGGCAGAGTTGAAGATTATAAAGAATTAAATCCAAAGGACGTGACCTATTATGACGGCATGGTTTATGTGGATTTGTCGAAAATCAAACCGATGATTGCAATGCCGTTCCACCCAAGCAATACATATACGATTGACGAATTGAACGACAACCTTGAGGACATTCTCCATGATGTGGAATTAAAAGCGCTCGTTTCTCTTGACGGTCAGGTCGATTACCGGCTGACGGATAAAATCAGGGACGGCAGACTGTATGTAGAGCAGGGGATTATTGCAGGCTGCGCCGGCGGCGGATTTGAAAATATCTGCGCGGCGGCGGATATTCTCAAAGGCAGAAATATCGGCGCGGACGAGTTTACATTGAGCGTGTATCCTGCCTCCATGCCGGTTTATATGGAACTGATTAAAAACGGAGCGGCAGCGGATATTATGGCAGCCGGCGGCGTGTTAAAGACAGCGTTCTGCGGCCCATGCTTCGGCGCGGGAGATACGCCGGCGAACAATGCGTTCAGTATCAGACATTCTACGCGGAACTTCCCAAATCGTGAGGGAAGCAAACTGCAGAACGGACAGATTTCTTCCGTAGCGCTGATGGACGCGCGTTCGATTGCAGCCACAGCGGCAAACAAGGGCTACCTGACTTCTGCGATGGATTTAGATGTAGAATATCAGAATAAAAAATATCATTTTGACAGCAGTATTTATGCAAACCGCGTATTTGATTCCAAAGGCGTGGCCGATCCGGACGCAGAGTTGAAACTCGGCCCGAACATTAAGGACTGGCCGGAGATGGTGCCATTGACGGAAAACCTGCTGCTGAAAGTCGTTTCCGAAATTCATGATCCGGTGACGACCACAGACGAACTGATTCCGTCCGGAGAGACGTCTTCTTACCGTTCCAACCCGCTCGGACTTGCCGAGTTTGCGCTTTCCCGTAAGGATCCGGCATATGTCGGCAGGGCAAAGGAAGTGCAGAAGGCTGAAAAGGCAAGAGAAGCGGGACAATGTCCGGGAACAGTCCTGCCGGAGATTAAGGAAATGACGTCCCTCATTAAAAGGGAACTGCCGCAGTATCCAATCAGCAGGGAAACGATTGGAATTGGCAGCACGATTTACGCGGTAAAACCGGGCGACGGTTCTGCGAGAGAGCAGGCGGCGTCCTGCCAGAAGGTGCTCGGCGGCTGGGCAAACATCGCGCAGGAATATGCGACCAAGCGGTACCGTTCCAACCTGATTAACTGGGGTATGCTTCCGTTTATCTACGGAGAAAAGCAGCTTCCGTTTAAACTGAACGATTATATTTTTGTGCCGGACATTATCCGGGCGGTCAAAGAAGGCGCGACACAAGTGCCTGCCTTTGCAATTGACGAAAATCAAAAGATTACTCCTTTTACTTTGACGCTGGGAGAGATGACGGAAGATGAAAGGGAGATTATCTTAAAAGGTTGTTTAATCAATTATAATAGAATTTAAGAAACATAAAGGAGGCTATATGGAAAATAGACATGTCATAACAAAAGACGACTGCTATCTGTTCGGAAAGGGAATCCATTATGAAATTTACAATAAACTGGGCGCCCACATTACGGAAATGAACGGAGTCAAAGGCACCTATTTTGCAGTCTGGGCGCCGAATGCAGAAAATGTATCCGTTGTAGGAGATTTCAATGGCTGGATTGGAAACAATCACAATATGAAAATGGGCAACCAGTCCGGAATCTGGGAATTATTTATTCCTGAGATTGGGGAAGGGGAGCTTTACAAGTATGCCATTGTAACGAAAACGGGCGATACATTATTCAAAGCGGATCCATATGGAAACTGGGCGGAAATGCGTCCGGGCAATGCGTCGCGTATAGCCGATATTGACACATACCAGTGGAAGGACGACCGGTGGATTCAGCAGAAGGCGCGGGAAAATCATTATGAACAGCCGATGTCCATTTATGAAGTCCATTTGGGTTCATGGAGAAAGGAATTTAAAAACGCCGAAGACGAGGACGGTTTTTACGATTACAAAAGGCTCGCAAAAGAACTTGTGGCATACGTCAAAGACATGGGCTACACGCATGTCGAGCTGATGGGCGTTTTAGAGCACCCGTTTGACGGTTCATGGGGATATCAGGTGGTCGGTTATTATGCGCCGACTTCAAGATATGGCGCGCCGAAGGATTTCATGTACCTGATTGACGCATTCCACAAGGCTGGGATTGCCGTTATTCTTGACTGGGTTCCGGCGCATTTTCCGAGAGATGCGCATGGTCTTGCAATGTTCGACGGAACGCCGCTTTACGAATATGCGGATACGAGAAAAGGAGAACACCCTGACTGGGGTACGAAGGTGTTTGACTATTCCAAGACGGAGGTCAGCAATTTCCTGATTGCAAACGCGCTGTTCTGGGTGGAAAAATATCACATTGACGGCTTGCGGGTTGATGCGGTGGCGTCTATGCTGTATCTCGATTATGGCCGTCAGGACGGACAGTGGGTTCCGAATATTCATGGGGACAATAAAAATCTTGAAGCGATTGAGTTTTTCAAGCATTTAAGCAGTATTATGAGATACCGTAATCCGAGAGCGTACGTCATTGCGGAAGAATCTACCGCATGGCCGAAGGTGACGATGCCGCCTGAGGAGGGAGGACTTGGTTTTTCTTACAAATGGAACATGGGCTGGATGCACGACTTTTTAGAGTACACGAAACTGGATCCGTATTTCAAAAAAGGCGCGCACAATCTGATGACATTTGCGATTACATACGCATTCAGTGAAAACTTTATTCTGGTGTTATCCCACGACGAGGTGGTTCATCTGAAATGCTCTATGTTAAATAAAATGCCGGGCTATCCGTCCGACAAGTTTAAAAACCTGAAAACAGCGTATACTTTTATGATAGGCCACCCCGGAAGAAAACTTCTGTTTATGGGACAGGAATTTGCGCAACTTCAGGAATGGTCTGAAGCGAGAGCGCTCGACTGGTATCTTTTAGAGGAGCCGGAACACAGGGATATGCAGGAGTATGTGAAAAAACTTCTCCATATGTACAAAAAATATCCGGCGCTGCATACGGAAACGAAGGGTTACAGCGCATTCCAGTGGATTAACGCAGACGACCGCACCCGAAGCATTTTCAGTTTTATCCGTCATACGACAGAACGCGATTATAAAAATTCCGTTGGGTTTGTATGCAACTTCACGCCGATGGAGCGGCCGGACTATGTCGTAGGTGTTCCGAAAGCGGGGACGTACAAACGGATTATTACGACCGAAACCGGAGATGTCGCGGACGTGAAGTATAAAGCGGTCAAAGGGGAGTGCGACGGAATGCCGTACAGACTGGAAATTCCGCTCCGACCGTTCGAGTCGGTAGCGTTCGAGTTCCCGAAAGTAGTCCAAAGAAAACCAAAAACGAAAAAAGAATCAGCAAAAAAGCCTTCAGGCAAAAAGAAGAAATAAAAGTTATAAAAAGGGCAGTTTTGTGACTGCTCTTTTTTAACAAAGGGAAAATATATGAAAAGAAAGATTATCATTGTTTCAGTTATTTTAATTATCGTGATTGCTGCGGTCGCAGGGGCGCTTGTTTACAATCATCAAAATTCTTCCGGCGAAAAAACGGAAGTGGCGGACACTTATCAGGGCACCCTGCCTGACGTGAATGTGCTTTACGGAACGGAAACCGTATGCAGGCTGAGCGGTTATCGGACAGATATGAATGAGGCAATGAGCCGTCAGGACATTATTCCGGTTGCGCCGGACAGAAAAGTTCCGGTGCGGATTCAAAAAAACGGGAACAACATTCAGAAAATTCTTTATGAAGTACACGCATCAGGAGACGGGCGTTTAGTGGACAGTGGCGAGGTCTCCGGCTGGGACGAAGATGAAAAGACAATCCCGTTTGAACTGGTCGTCAGCGCTATTATGAAAGCCGGACAGGAATATCTGTTCCGCTTTACGCTGGAGACGGAAAAATACGGAAAAGTCAGTTACTATGCCCGGATTATGATTACAGACGCCGAGTTTGTGTCAGAGCAGATCCGGTTTGCAAAGGACTTCAGCGATAAAACGTTTGACAGCACAAAGTCGCAGGAACTCGCATTTTTGATAGAGCCTGATCCGAAGCTGCCAAATGACAATCTGGGAAAAACGACCATTCAGTCCAGTTACGGTATGCTTATCTGGAGTACCCTGCTGCCGCAGAAGACGGGAAAGACTTCCATTGCGGCAAAGGAATTCTGCATCAAGGATTCCGGCGAGGCGGGGACGTATACAATGAATTACCGGATAAAATCAGTAAACGCCGAAAAGGTCGAAGAATATTATAATGTGGCGGAAACCATTACAGTCTGGACTTGCGCGGGAAAGCAGTATGTCCTTGCTTATGACCGGGAGGTCAATCAGATATGGGTTGCAGATGGACACAATATCGGAAACAGTTTTATTGACTTGGGTATTCAAAACTTTGATACGGCAAGCCATGTGGAGAGTAAGAACGGGCAGTATGTAGTTTTTGATATCAATAATGACGTTTATCTGATGGACATTACGACCAAAACGGTGACGCCGGTGTACCGGTTTGACGCGCCGGATAGTGAAGCGCTGTACCGGACAAAGGTGAAGGTTTTAGGGGTAGACGACAAAGGCAATGTGGACTATATGATTTACGGATACAGTCCGTCGAAAGAACACGTCGGGAAAAACGGTATTTCCGTCCTTCAATATGATGCGGCAAAAAAGCAGTCCGAAGAAAAAGCGTTTATCGTTTCGCAGTTATCTGCCGCCGTCCTGCAGCAGGAATTTTCCGGACTCTGCCATATCGGCGACGAAACGGTTTATCTGAAAATCGGAAAAAATATTTATTACGCCAATATCCGGACAAAGGAAGTCGGCATTTTGGTGGAAAATCTCGAAGATGGAAGTTATGCGGTCAATGAGGACGGCTCCATGTTTGTCTACAATACCAACGGAAAGGCTTATGCGGACAGCCTGACAATCGTTAATCTGGACAACGGAGAAACGCAGGAGAAGGAGGCCGGCGAGGGAAAGGTGATGAAAGTCTACGGATATACCGGTGAAAATCTGGTATATGGTCTGGCAGAACAGGCGGATTTGCAGCGGTATGACTTCTTTCCGGCGGACATGTTAAAGATTGTCGACCACAATATGGGAGAAATCAAATCCTATTTTAAAACGGGCGTCTATATCACAGAGGTGGAAATTTCCGATACGATTATCAATATAAAGCGGAGAAAAAAATCAAAGAAGATAGAGGACGACCAATTATTGTTTAATGCAGAAGATAAGGTGGCGGTCGCTTATCCGAGCCATTGGGAAGATGATGTAAAACAGAAGGAGCTTGCCATTGCGTTTGAACACAATTTAGACGCCAACACCGAACTTGTCATAGAAAAACAAAAGCCTGTGGTTTTTGACAGCCATGTGGAAATTGATCTGCCGGCTGTATATACCAACGAGGGTGACTTTTATGTATACGGTTATGGAAAACTTCAGGAGATTTTGAAAAATCAGACGCAGGCGCAGCAGTCTGCGAGGGAGTTTTACGGACTTGTGACAGACCGGACGGGAAAGAAAGTATGGGTTTTTGAGGAAAATTATTCATAAAAAAGGTTGAGATTAAACAGTCAGGAGGAAGACATGAAATTTATTCATACGGGAGATATTCATCTGGGCGCAAATCCCGAAAACAAAAAGGCATGGGCAAAGAGCAGGGGAGATGAAATCTGGAGCACCTTTGAAAAGCTGATTAAAAAAATTAAAATGGAGCCGGTGGACTTGCTGATTATTGCAGGCGATTTGTTTCACAGACAGCCGTTGCTGCGGGAACTAAGAGAAGTGGATTATCTTTTTTCCACGATTCCGGACACGACGGTCGTGCTTTGCGCGGGAAATCATGACGCCATCAAAAAGGGCTCGTTTTATAAGGACTTCGAGTGGAGTAAAAATGTAGTTTTTCTGGCTGAAAACACAATTCAGAAAGTGGAACTGCCGAAATTAAACGTATGTGTTTACGGACTCAGTTACGACCGGACAGAAATTCAGGACGCGCTGTATGACCATATCATCGTAGACAATCCTGAGATGATAAACATTCTGGTAGCTCATGGCGGAGACGAAAAGCACATTCCAATCAATAAAAGGAAAGTGGCGATGTCAGGATTTGACTATGTGGCAATGGGGCATATACATATTCCAAACATTGATGAGAAAAACAGAATGGCATATTGCGGTTCGCTGGAGCCGATTGATGTGGGCGATATGGGAGAGCGCGGATACATTTACGGAAATCTCACCAAAGAAAGGCTGGATATCCGTCTGGTGCCGTTTGCGCAGCGGATTTATATGGATTTAAACTATACCATTACCCCGAATATCACAAACATGGAACTGCGCCATCAGTTATCACAGTTGATAGAGGAGCAGGGCGCGCAGAATATGTATCGGATTATTTTAAACGGATACCGCAATCCGGACTTTGAAATCAGGCTTTCCGATATTGAGGAAATCGGAAATATCGTGACCATTCAGGACGATACCGTACCGGATTACGATTTTGAGGAACTTTACGAGGACAACAGGGACAATATTCTGGGAATGTTTATCCACAGATATCTGGAGCAGAAATCGCTCGACTCATCACAGAAAAGAACGTTATATTATGGAACAAAAGCGCTGTTAGACGCAATGGAGGAACGGATATGATTATAAAAGAATTGGAATTAACAAACTTTGGAAAATTTAATCACCAGTCTGTTTCCCTCAAGCCGGGGCTCAACATTATCTATGGGGAAAATGAAGCCGGTAAAACGACGCTTCATACCTTTATCCGGGGAATGCTTTTTGGCATTGAAAAACAGCGCGGCAAAGCAAGCGCTAAAGATTTGTACACCAAATATGAGCCATGGGAAAATCCGTCTTACTATGAGGGAACAATGCGGATTGAAAATGGCGGCGTCAATTATCGGATAGAGCGGATTTTCCATAAAGAAAACAAAGCGTTTCACGTCATCAATGAAGATACGGGAAAAGAACTGACGCAGAATGAAATTGACACCCTGTTTGCGGGGCTCAATGAAAGCTGTTATTACAATACCGTCAGTATCAGCCAGTTGGGCAGCACTACGGATAAGGAACTCGAAACAATCTTAAAAAATTATGCGGCAAATATCGGCTCCACCAAGTCAATGGAAATTGACATTAAAAAAGCGTTCTCGGATTTGGACGGGCAGAAAAAGAAAATTGCTTCCGAAAACCGTATCGGGGAAGAAGATATGATTCAGAAATCTATTTACAATGCAAAAGACCACATTGAGATTTCTGAGAGGGAGCAGCAGCAGATTATCGCTACGATTGAGGAAAAGAAAAAAATCGTAAAAGAGTATGATGAAAAGGCGCAGGAACTTGCGGGGCTGGATTCCAAACGGCTGGAAGAACTCGCAAAGCAGAATGAGCGAAAAGACAATCTCTATCAGGAGATTACGTCCATTACCGCCGAACTGGACAAGCATACGGAAACGCTTCAGCAGATTGAAGAACATCAGGAAAACCTCCGCCAGACATTAAAAGAGCGCGGAATTGAATCGCCGCAGATGATGGAGGAGTTAAACGAGAAGGTGTTGAACCGTTCCACGATGCCCGCAGTGTTTATTATTTTAATGATGGCAAGCATCGGCGTCATGATTGGCCTGATTGCGGGAAATTACCGTATGCTGCAGTTCCCTGAAACATGGGTAAAACCGCTGATTTGTCTTGGATTTACGATTGTATTTTTACTGCTGGCGATTATCAGGTATTTATGGAATAAAAGAAAAAAGGAAAAGAAGCTTGAGGCTGTAAAAGAACTCCGCCAGATGATGGAGAGGCTTGAGGCTGCAAACCACGAGGAAATTTATACAAAACGTCAGGCGGACAGAAAAAAACAAAATCTGGAAAATGTGCAGAACCTACTCAAGGCAGAGGAGGAACGGCAGCTGACGCAGCAGGATTACAGCGAAGAACTCAAAGAATTAGAGAGCAGACGGCGGGAAGTCAGCGACGAGATTTCCAAAGCGCAATGGGTTCTCGAACAGAAGCAGGAACGGGATATTGAAGCGGGAAGACGCATTGATGAACTGCAGTTGCGGCTGGAAAAAATTGAGAAGGCGAAAGAAGAAATACAGGCAATCGAAAACGCAAAAGAGTCGATTGAAGAAATTGCGACGGAAATCCGTAACAGTTTCGGACGCAAACTCAATGAAAAGGCTTCTTACTACATATCCTGCATTACAAATGGAAAATATGACAGTTTGTATATTGATGAACGATTGAATATCTCTGTCAATGGCAGAAAATCATTGATACCGACCTCAAAACTCAGCAAGGGAACTGCCGAGCAGGTTTATATGGCGCTGCGGCTGGCGGCGGCAGATATCATTTTTGAGAATGACAGGAAGCCGATTTTGTTAGACGACGCTTTTGTCATGTATGATAATAAACGAATGGGAAATACCCTCAGGTTTATGGCGGAAAGCATGGAGCAGGTAATCGTATTTTCCTGCCACACAAGAGAAAAAGTCATGGCGGATAAACTGGGACTTCAATACCATTTCATTCGCTTGTAGAAAGGCTCAGAAATTGAATGGGAAAATCGGGAAGCTTTCAGCGCTGTCGCGTCAATCAAATATGCGATGAATGAAATAAATGCCATATTCGCTTGTATTGAAGCTTCATTACATGCAAATCCCTGCGAAAAGATGGATTTGACATGTAATTTGATTTGAAATTTGTGGAAAGCAAGCGTATTTTACATGCAAATCCCTGCAAAAAGATGAATTTGACATGTAATTTGATTTGAAATTTGTGGAAAGCAAGCGTATTTTACATGCAAATTCCTGCGAAAAGATGGATTTGGCATGTAATTTGATTTGAAATTTGTGAAAGGCAGGCGTATTTTACATGCAAATTCCTGTGAAAAGGTGGATTTGGCATGTAATTTGATTTGAAATTTGCGAAAGGCAGGCGCATTTTACATGCAAATTCCTGCAAAAAGGTGGATTTGACATGTAATTTGATTTGAAATTTGCGAAAGGCAAGCATATTTTACATGCAAATCCCTGCAAAAAGGTGGATTTGGCATGTAATCCCCCGAAATGTAAGAAAAGAGAGACGATAGACTGATGATACGCCCTTGTCTGTTTGGCAGGGGCGCATCTATTTCTATCTGTCTCTCTTAAAATTTTTCCACGCTGCGCTTTGCAGCCGGTTTTTCTCAACTATCTGTTATTATACAAATTCACTTTTTCCTGAATTTTCTTATATGGATCAAGCAATTCACTGATGGAGCCGTCATGGTTTAACGAATCAATGAACAATGCGGTAAATTTGGAGACATCGACATCGATGTACCATTCGCGGCTTAAAAGCTCCGGCGTCTGATATACGCAGTTGGTCGTCATGACCTTGCTGATTAAGCCCTGCTCATACGCTTCGTCAAATTTTTCAAGTCCGTTTGTGAAAAGACCGAAAGTGGAAGCGACAAATACACGATTTGCATTACGCTTTTTCAACTGTTTTGCGACGTCAAGCATACTGTCGCCGGAGGAAATCATATCGTCCACGATAATCACGTCTTTTCCCTCTACGGATTCGCCGAGATATTCATGAGCCACAATCGGATTTCTGCCGTTTACAATCGTGGTATAATCCCTTCTCTTATAAAACATACCCATATTGACGCCGAGTACGTTTGCATAGTATACGACTCTGCCCATTGCGCCCTCGTCCGGACTAATCATCATTAAGTGGTCGGAATCAATCTTTAAATCATCGACATTTCGTAACAGATTTTTTATAAACTGATAAGTTGGCATGATTGATTCAAATCCGCTGATTGGAATTGCGTTATTGACTCTCGGATCATGAGCGTCAAAAGTAAGAATATTGTCCACACCCATAGACACCAACTCCTGAAGCATGACCGCGCAGTCCATAGATTCGCGGGAGGTGCGCCGGTGCTGTCTGCTTTCATACAGGAAAGGCATAATGACCGTAATTCTGTGAGCCTTACCGCTTGCGGCGGCAATCACCCTTTTGATATCTGCATAGTGGTCGTCCGGTGACATGTGATTTTTATGACCGCACACCGTATATTCAATACTGTAATTGGTCACGTCGTCGATAATGTAAAGGTCAGCGCCGCGGACGGAGTCTTTCAGCGAACATTTCGCTTCTCCGGTGCCGAAACGGGGAGTGCATACATTGAGAAGATACGAATCCTTGACATATCCCTGATAGGTAATCGGGGATTCCTTAGAAGCCAGACGTTCTTTCCGCCAGCTTGAAATGTAGGCGTCTACGGTATCTCCGAGTTTCTTACTGCCGGATAATGCAACAATCGCCAAATGTCCTACCGGAATTGATTCTACATATTTTTGGTTTGCCATCTTGAAATTTCCTCCATTGTGAAAAAGTTAAAGTGAATAGTTCTTTTTAATTCTTATATCATCACCGAAAATCTTCAATAAAGTATAATTTCCCGCTGTTCTGGAAAAAATACGCTCCTCATATCTCTCCTGCAATTCCTGCAGGGAAAGATTGGTAGAAACAATTGTAGATTTTTGGTGTATAAGGCGTTCGTTTAAACAATCAAACAGGACGGAGTCCGTAAATGAGTTAGTCATTTCCGTACCCAAGTCGTCAATAATAAGTAAATCGCAGGTCAAAAATTCTTCCATGCTGATTTGAGAATATACGGAACGGTTGCCGCGGTGGAATGAGTAATCTGCCAGCAGGTCAAAAAACTGAACGGCAGAAAGGTAGATAACGGAGTAAGATTTTTCAATCAACTCCTTTGCAATACAGTTAATTAAAAAAGTCTTTCCGGTGCCCGCCCTGCCGTAAAACAGCAGATTTTCAAAGGATTTATCAAAATAATTGATAAAATAATGACAGTGATCCACGACTGTTTCGATATTCTCAGCGGCGGAAATGCCGGTTGTCTGGTCAATATCATTTTCGGAATATAAATCATAATCAAACGTATCAAAATTTTCCCTTGCCAGAATCTCCTGCAGTTCAGAACGGGAGTAGAGAAGCTTCACAATCTCGTCTTTGAGGCAGTGGCAGGGTTTCCCGTCGATGTATCCTGTATCGCGGCAGTCCGGACAGGTAAATATCTCGTCTAAATAGTCTACGGAAAAACCGTTCGCCAGTAACAGGACTTTTTTGCGTTCGGAGATTACGGCAATATCTTCTTTGAGCCTGTCCTTAAAAGAAGAATCTCCTGAAAGCGCTTTTTTTGTTGCGCGGACTGCCAGTGAGGAAATCTCCCTGTCCAGATCCGCAATTTCCGGTATCAGCCCGTAGACTTTTTGTATGCGCTGTTCCATCTCAATTTTATTGCTGATGCGGCGGTCATTGTAGCGGTTTGCCAGAATTTCCGCCTGCGTTCTTGTGATTGCCATAAATACTCCTTTTCATACAGGTTTTATGTCCGCAAATTATTCCCCGTCTTTTTTAGACTGAAACTTTTTGTCCCTGCCGGACAGAAGTTTTTTCTCTAAATCGTTGTAATTATAATTTCTCTGCTCAAACGTTTTTGCTTTTTTGGTGTGGCGCGCGGCCGTTTTCGGTTTAAAACTTTCCTGCATGTCCTTTTCGTGGATAGAATCCAGCTTTTCAATCGCTTCCATTGACAAAGCGTTCTTCCGGTACCAGTTCGTCAGAATGGAATCCGCATATTGGAAACTGCCGGTATGGGTATGCTCCATAGTGCGGTGGCAGGCTTCTAAAATAATCTCGTCGGAAAAACCGTATTCATCAGTCCATTTGGAAATATAGGAAATTTCTTTTTTGACCGGTGCGTTCGGCGTGGAGCCAAAAATTTTGTAAATGCTCTGGCAGACTGCCTGACGGAGTTTGTCGTCGTTTTTTGCCTCCTCCTCTGTGGAAATTCCTTTTTTTGCGTATTCCACAGCCTGCTTTTCAATCGCGGAAAGCGTCTTATGGCCTGAAGAAATACAGGTTTCCATCAGGTATTCGATAAAATCGACTTCAAGGTTGAGGCCGTCGAGCATATATAAAATACAGTGAATGTCGTTGGAGTTTAAAGTTTTTCCAAGATACGTCTGCGCCAGAAAAATCAGATGCTCCACACGACTGTCAGAGGAATACTGACGAATCTGTGCGGCAGTATATTTTTTCTTTGCAGGAATTACAGGAAGGGAAGCCTCCGGTATTGGAACCGGAAAACTTTCTCCGGCCGCCTGCGCCAGAACCTTCTCCTCAGAAACCTCCTGAGAAGCCTTCACAGGTTCGAGCCGGATACCGGTTAATTCATTTTCCCGATTAAAAGATAACGTGATGAGCCCTTGGGAAGCCCAGTAATTTAACGCTCTCATCACATCAGAATCGAGCAGATTAAACTGGTCTGCAATCTGCTCCGTAGAAAGTTCGGAAGCGTCCGCGGGGGAGCCGTTCATCAGGCGCACCAGATGCAGGTAAATTTTTACAAATTCACCATTGGCCGCCGGCATATATTCATCTATAAAAATATTTGACACAGAGGTAAAGTCCGCAAAACTCCCCCTGTCCAAAAACAATTTGCACATATCTCAGTTCCCTCTATCTATTTAAAACCTCTGTCAAAATTCCGATGATTACACGAACAGAAAAATTCTGACTGTAAACAAAAAGAATACGTTGTTGCTCTTACTTAAAAGAGTATAACAAAAAAATCATAAAAAGCAACGTCACAAATTGGGTGAAACGCCCATTTTTAAAGGGGTTGAGGGGCTTGTTAATAATGTTAATAATGATGATAACAAAATAAAATAAATTGTCGAAAACTGTCGTTTCGCCAGCAGATAAAAGAGAAGGCGTGGTTGCGGATTTTGATTGTTATGTAAACGAAAAAACCATAAACTTTTGTTAATAAAAAATAACAAAAATTTATGGTTTTGATAATGATTTATTTTTCCAACAGGTCATCGCCTATTTTTACTACATCTCCGGCACCCATAGTTATTAACAAATCCTCTGATGAACAATTTTTTCTTAAAAAATTTTCTATTTCCAAAAAACTTGGGAAATAATAGGTCTCTGTTCCCAGAGTTTTGATTTTTTCCATCAGGTCGGCGGAACTGATTCCCAGCGTATTTTTTTCGCGGGCGGCATAGATATCTGCGAGGATAACCGCGTCTGCCTTGGAAAGCTCCTGCGCAAACTCATTCATCAGCGCTTTGGTTCTGGTGTAGGTGTGCGGCTGGAATACCACCCACATTTTTTTGTGGGGACAGAGCTTTGCCGTTTCAATCGTTGCCCTGATTTCGTCAGGGTGGTGCGCGTAGTCGTCGATAACCGTCGCGTTTTGAAATGTTCCTTTATATTGAAATCTCCGGTCTGTACCGGTGTACTGTTCAAGCCCTTTTAAAATCACGTCATCGCTGAAGCCTAAAAGATGCGCAGTGGCAATCGAAGCAAGGGAATTGAAAATGTTATGCTGTCCGGTTACCGAAAGCTTCACGCGCGTTTGGATTTTTCCGTTTACCATCAAATCATAGGAACCGCGCGCATAAGCATCGTATGTAATATTGACGGCGCTGTAATCACTTTTTTCAGGATTGGAGCCTACGGTAATCACGCGGCAGCGCAAATCCTTTGTAAAATATTCGATATCGGCGATATCGCTGTTGATAATCAGCGCGCCGTCCTCCGGAATCAGAGAGGCGTAGGTCTTAAAACTGTGGCGGATATCGTCCAAATCCTTAAAAAAGTCTAGATGATCCGCAGCGACATTTAAAATAATGCCGATTTTCGGCGGGAAGGACAGAAAACTGTTGGTGTATTCACAGGATTCCGTAATAATATAGTCCGAATGTCCGATACGCGTATTCCCTTTGATGACCGGCATGATGCCGCCGACCAAAATCGTCGGATCCGCGTCTGCCGCCAGAAGAATCTGCGAAATCATGGAGGTCGTCGTCGTTTTTCCATGTGTGCCGGATACGCCGATGGACATCGGATAATTTTTCATAATCTGTCCGAGAAATTCGGCGCGGCTGAGCATCGGAATGTTTTTCTCCCTCGCAGCGGCAAGTTCGGGATTATCCTGTTTGACTGCTGCGGTGTAAATCAATACCGCGACGTCATCTCCCACATTTTCAGCAGTCTGGCTGTAAAAGACAGCAGCGCCGAGTTTTTCCAGATGCGCGGTGATTTCTGAGGGGCGGATATCCGAACCGGTTACGGTAAAGCCTCTTGAAAGCATAATTTCCGCAAGCCCGCTCATGCTGATGCCGCCAATTCCCGTAAAGTGGAGTTTTACGGGCGTATTAAAATTTAATTTGTACATATGAAAAGCCTTTCTTATTTTATTAGAGCGCAGTGGGAAAAATCCCGTCGGACAGACGCAATTTGTAGAAAAAAATCAATGCCCGGCGCACTCAAAAACTCTTTGTTAATAGTATACTCTTATTCCTTAAAATTTTAAAGTAAAAAAGCCGAATAATTAAATTATACGAAAAAACATTTAATATATTGTGCAATATGCACAACAAAAGTCGAAAAAGTTTAAAAAAAAAGGAAAAAGACGACAATAAAATGTATAAAAACTCTTTTATTCAAAGTGCTTTAATGTTATAATCTGTTATATCAATACAATCAGACAAAGAGACGTCAGGTTGTCTGAACAAAAAAATGCAACGAGGTGATTGACATGATTAAAAAAGAAATGATTGCGATGCTGTTAGCGGGCGGTCAGGGAAGCCGTCTGGGCGTACTGACAGCAAAAGTGGCAAAACCCGCAGTTGCTTTTGGCGGAAAATATAAAATTATTGATTTTCCGTTAAGTAACTGTATCAATTCGGGGATTGATACTGTCGGGGTTTTAACCCAGTATCAGCCGCTCCGGTTAAATGCCCATATCGGAATCGGTATTCCTTGGGACTTAGACCGGAACATTGGAGGTGTTACTGTTCTTCCACCATACGAAAAAAGCAAGAACACAGAGTGGTACACAGGTACGGCAAATGCAATTTACCAAAATCTTGAGTACATGCAGTCCTATAATCCGGATTATGTGTTAATCTTGTCGGGCGACCACATCTACAAGATGGATTACGAAGTGATGCTGGATTACCACAAGGCAAATAATGCGGACGTTACGATTGCGGCGATGCCTGTTCCATGGGAGGAGGCAGGAAGATTCGGCGTGGTGGTTGCAGATGAAAACCATCAGATTTCCGAATTTCAGGAAAAACCGGAAAATCCAAAGAGCAATTTAGCGTCGATGGGTATTTATATTTTCAGTTGGCCTGTTTTGAGGGACGCGTTGATTCAGTTGAAAGACCAGCCGAAATGTGATTTTGGTATGCACGTCATTCCTTATGTACATCAGAACGGAAAGCGCATTTTTGCGTACGAGTACACCGGCTACTGGAAAGACGTCGGGACATTAAAATCCTACTGGGAAGCAAATATGGAGCTGATTGATATTGTTCCGGAATTTAATTTATATGAAGAATTTTGGAAGATTTATACGAAAAATGACGCGTTGCCGCCACAGTACTTATCTGCGCAGTCGGAGATTTACCGCAGTATTATCGGAGAAGGCTGTGATATCCGGGGTGGAGTTTTCAACTCGGTTATCAGCGCCAACGTCCATGTAGAGGAAGGCGCGCAGGTTCATGATTCCATTATCATGCAGGGCTGTACGATTAAAAAAGGCACGAAGATTTATAACTCTATCATTGCTGAAAATGTTGAAATCGGAGAAAATGTAACCATTGGTGTCGGCGAATATGCCGAGAGCCAGCTCAGTAAAAAAATATACAACTGTGAGCTTGCTGTGATTGGAGAAAACTCTGTGATTCCTGATGGCGTAACCATCGGGCAGAACGTAGCAATTTCAGGAAAGACAGAAATAACGGATTACCCTGACGGAAAACTACCATCAGGAGGCTATATCGTTAAGGCAGGTGAGATTTAATGAGGGCAGTTGGAATTATTTTAGCAGGTGGAAATAACAGTAAGATGCAGGATCTTTCAAAGAAAAGAGCCGTAGGAGCCATGCCGATGGCAGGCAGTTACAGGGCGATTGATTTTGCATTGAGTAATATGACAAATTCCCATATCCAGAAAGTGGCGGTGCTGACGCAGTACAACGCGCTTTCCTTAAATGAACATTTAAGTTCATCAAAGTGGTGGGATTTTGGTAGAAAACAGGGTGGACTTTATGTATTTACACCGTCCATCACATCGGACAACGGCTTCTGGTACAGAGGTACGGCAGATGCGATTGCGCAGAACATCGCATTTCTCAAAAAGAGTCACGAGCCGTATGTGATTATCGCTTCCGGCGACGCCATTTATAAAATGGATTATAATAAGGTTCTCGAAAAGCATGTCGAAACCGGCGCCGACATTACTGTGGTTGGCAAAAAACTGCCGGAGGGTACGGACGTATCCGCTTATGGCGTTATTTCTACCGATGAAACAGGCAGAGTGACAGATTTTATAGAAAAACCGATTGACAGCAACAATACCTTTGTATCGACCGGCATTTATGTAATCCGCAGGAGACTGCTGATACAGTTGATTGAGGAATGTGCTGTGGAAGACCGTTATGATTTCGTCATGGACGTTCTGATCAGAAATAAAGATGCAAAGAGAATTTACGCATACAATCTGGATCCTTACTGGAAAAATATTGCCAGTGTTAAAAATTACTTTGAAGCAAATATGGACTTTTTGAATGATGAAGTGAGGGATTTCTTCTTTAATCAGTATCCGGACGTATACTCAAAGGTAGAAGATTTGCCGCCGGCAAAGTATAATCCGGGCGCAAGAGTCTGCAACAGCCTTATTTCAAGCGGCTGTATTATCAATGGCGAAGTGAATCATTCCGTCATCTTCAAGCAGGCTTATATCGGAAATAACTGTATCATTAAAAATTCCATCATTATGAATGATGTGTATATCGGAGACGGCGCAGTGGTGGAAAATTGTATTGTGGAGAGCCACAGTACCATCAATCCGAATGAACGGTTAGGAGAAGCCGATGGAGAAATTACCATCATCAATGAAAGAAATTTCAGGTATAGTTTATAAGGAAAGGAAGTAAAAAATGAATATAACAGATATCAGAGTCAGGAAAATGACCAAAGAAGGAAAAATGAAAGCAGTTGTGTCCATTACGATTGACGGAGTGTTTGTAGTGCATGACATCAAAGTAGTCGAGGGAGACAAAGGTTTGTTTATTGCAATGCCGAGCAGAAAGGCAGCAGACGGGGAATACAGGGATATTGCACACCCAATCAATTCCGAGACGCGCGGTTTCATTCAGGAGAAAGTACTTGAAGCGTATGAAAACGCATTGATGGAGCCGGACGAGGTATAAAATCATAAAAATATAAAAACATTTTTACCTGTGGGGAATCGACATAGCGGATTCCCCACTATTTTTTACAAAAAACCGAATGACTTTGAAAAGAAACACTGTATTTTTTGTTCAAATAGGCGAAAAAATCAGTTTTCATTGCAAAAAACGTTTCAATAACCTAAACTGAATACAGTTTACAGGCGGGGACGCCAAAATTGCAGAACAGCAAAGGGATAATTTTAGGAGGAAAAGAAATGAAAAAGAGTTATGCAAAAACACTCGCATTTGTTCTGGCTTTGGTAATGGCCGTTTCAGGAATTACATGGAGCGGTATCAGTGAAAAAACGGTAGCTGCGGCTACTTATGAAGATTCTTCTACGGCAGATGGGCCTGAAGAAGCGACAACAAACGCGCAGGTGTATTTTGTAAACGTAGCAAATGGAGCATTAGTTACCGTAAACGGTACGGAAAATGATCCGATTGATGTGAGTACAAGATATACGAACGCGAACAGTGTTCCGACAAACGGCTGGTTCACCGTTTATTATGGTGAATATGACGGAAAGGAAGTTGTAAACTTTACTTCTTCCACATCAACCAGTTGGAAAGCAGAGGGAGATAAGGTATTCCAGATTGCAAGAAGAACCAATCCGGGCGGTTGGGAATCCGTTCAGATTGTACCGAACGGAGATGGAACCATTTCCTTTGCAAGCAGTCAGAATGACAACGCTCTGACAATTGTTGACCAGAGACTTGCCGTCAGCAATATCTCAAAAGACGATAAAGGTTCATTGTCAAACAATGAAAAGTTTTATATGTTCACACAGACAGCACCGAAAAAGGCAAGAGAGATTAAACTTTCCAATGTATCAGGAAACAGTGTGGACGTTTCATGGACAGGCTGCAGCCAGCATTTATATTCCGCATATCAGGTTTATTATGCAACGTCTGAGAAAGGCCCGTATACCCTTGCGGGAGCGACCGGCGACACGACGTTTATGGTAGATGAGTTAAATGTCAATACCCGTTATTTCTTCAAGGTGCGGACGATTACAAACTTACGTCAGGGAAATTACAGCGCTTATTCAGACAGCGCGGTTGTATACACGAATACCCTGAAAAATGCAGATCCGTCCAAAGTTTCCATCAGGTCGGTGACCGAAGGAGACGACGGTTCCCAGACCATTACATGGCGTCAGGGACGGAATACACAGTACTATCAGATTTTACGCGCTGAGAGCCGTTATGGAGAATACAAAGTAATCGGCACGACGACGACGCTGAGTTATACGGATACGGATACCAATAAAGATTCCAAATATAGAAATTATTATAAGGTACAGGGTGTAAACGGCGAAAGTTATGGCGCATTGTCCGAACCGGGTTCTCTGGAAATCAGTATGTTCGGCGCAAATACATATGTATTTAATGAAGACGACAATGTTGACGAGGTCAACGCAGCAATTCATCAGATTTATTTAGAGCAGCACCCGTCACAGTTTGGTTCCGGAAGATACCAGTATTTCTTTAAACCGGACATTGATGGCGACGGCGTTGGAGATTACAACGACCTTGCACCGATTAAGGTTGGATATTATACGGCGACAAGCGGACTTGGACTGCTTCCATATGATGTGGAGCTCAACAACGTTATGTATCCGGCTGCATTATCAGACTTTAATGCGACCTGTAACTTCTGGACATCTATTGAAAACCTGACAATTTCAGACGAAACGGTCAATGGAAGCTCCAATACCGGTCTATACGACTTCTTGGAGAACACCTTTATGTGGTCTGCTTCACAGGCAGCTCCGGCAAGAAGACTGGTTGTTGAGAGAGAAGCAATGTTTGACTGGAACTACGGCTGGGCTTCCGGCGGATACTTTGCCGATACGGTCTTCAAACAGAAAACGGGCTCTTATTCCCAGCAGCAGTATTATTATAGAAACTGCCAGTTCAATCCTGATGTGGAGGACAGCATTTACGGCGTAAACTGGAATCAGGTCATTCAGGGCTGCACCGGCGTTGATATGGTGAACAACAAAGACAACAGTAACAATTTATTTAATAAAGGAAAAGCTTTACTTGCAAGACAGGGCTTCTCCAACTGGGCAAGCCGCGGTTGTACGACGGTTCTTGACAAGACAGATTCCACCAGAGAAAAACCGTTCCTGTTCTTTGACAGTGAGGCAGATGAATACAAGGTATTTGTACCGTCTGTAAGAAAAGATTCCACAGGCGTAAGCTATACGGAGGACAGCGCAGGGCCGGGTAAAATCCTGACGCTGAACAGCTTCTACATTGCGCACCCGGACGATACGGCGGAAGTGTTAAATGAAAAGTTAGGCTGCGGTTACAACCTGATTTTAAGTCCGGGGACCTATACGCTTGAGGAACCTCTTGAGGTAACACATGAAGATACAATTATCATGGGCTTAGGCATGGCGACACTGACTGCGGAAGACAGTAACGACGATACCTTTATCCGCGTAGCAGGAAAGGTTTATGATGAAAGCGCAGAAGTTATCGGACAGAAAGATATCGGAGGCGTTGAAATCTGCAACATCATTCTTGATGCAGGAAGAAAGACAAACAGCCTGATTGAAATGGGCTACGAGGGAACGAATGTCAACCATTCCAATAACCCGTCTGTCCTTCAGGACGTTATCTGTCGTGTCGGCGGTACCGGAACACTTGGAACAACCGGCTCATGTATGGTTATTAACAGCAATGACGTTATCGTTGACCAGACATGGATTTGGAGAGCCGACCATGGCGACAATACGGGCTGGTATGAAAATACGGCGAAGAACGGTCTGGTGGTCAACGGCGACAGAGTGACGGCGTACGGTCTGTTCGTAGAGCATTTCCAAGAATATGATATCCTTTGGAGAGGCGAATACGGCGCAACCTACTTCCTTCAGAATGAGAAATGTTACGATCCGCAGGATCAGGGCGAATGGATGTCACATGGCGGACATAAAAACGGATATGCGGCGTACAAGGTTACAGAAAACGTAAAGAACCATTATGCGGTAGGTCTTGGTGTTTATGACGTATTTATCAATACAAACGGCGCGAGCATTTTCCTTGACAATGCGATTGAAGTTCCGAATGAACCGAACGTATGGATTGAAAATGCCTGCATCGTAGAAATTGCAAACGGACATGGCCCGCGTGTGGGAATTAACAATATTGTCAATGATACCTGTCCGGGAATTACGACCGGCGAGGGCACATCTTCTGACGGAAGCGAAACGACAAGCGGCGGTTACGCTATCCAGAGATTGTTAAGCTACAATAATAAAAATGCAATCTCCCTTCCGGACAATTATGCAAATAATGACGAATTTGGGCCGGACGGACTGATTACAAATACTGGCTCTGAAACAGGCGAGACCCCTTCCAGAGACCAGAATGCGGAAAAGGATATCCAGAAAGAAAAGGAAACGATGGATAACAGTATTCCGCTTGACGACATGGACGATGCAAAGTTCCAGCAGAAGATTAAAGATGCGACTGACGAGTGGAATTGGGCGCACCAAAACCACCCGAAGCCGGAAACGCCGAAGAACCCGCGTCCGCAGATGACAAACGAAGATGAAATTTTAAGACAGAACGGCGTACAGGTCGGAGCAGTGTTTACAGAAGGAAACTACAACTATATGGTAACTTCCGTATCCGCAACGACCATGAAGGGAACGGCGCAGTGTCTTGGATTTAAGAGCGCAACGCTTAAAAACACTGCAACGGCAATTACCATTGCAGCGACAGCGACGCACAACTCCTTTATCTTTAACATTACTTCTGTAAAGGGCTCTGCGTTTAAGTCCTCAAAGAAGGTAAAGAAGGTTACCATCGGAAAATATGTGACGACTATCGGTTCCAGCGCATTTGCGAAGCTGAAGAAACTGACGACAGTAAAAATCGGCGCAAAAGTTACTACGATTGGAAACAGCGCATTCTCAGGCTGTCCGAAGCTCAAAAAGATTACCTTTGGTAAAGCAGTAAAGAAGATTAACAAGAATGCGTTTAAGGGCGCAAAGAAGGTAAAGACCATCAAACTCGGAGCAAAGGTGACGACCATCGGCGCCAGCGCATTTGCAAACTGTACTTCACTGAAAACCATTACTTTCGGCAAGAAGGTAAAGAAGATTAACAAGAAGGCTTTTGCAAAGGACAAAAAGATTAAGACAATTACCTTTAAGGGAAAAGCGCTCAAGAAATTCAAAAAGAATGCTTTTGATAAGAGCGTTAAGAAAGCAAAACTGAAAGGCAATAAAAAATCCATTAAGGTATTTAAAAAGTCATTAAAAATTAAATAAGAAATCCATTAAGGTATTTAAAAGTCATTAAAAATTAAATAAGAAATCTAATTAGATTTCAATGGGAAAGAGGGCTGTTGCACTGACTCATGTCAGCGCAACGCCCTTTTTTGTATAGGGCAGGGCGCTGTTTGGGCAGCGGTGGGCGTTGGGGTATTATTGCGAAGTTTTTGTGTAGAAAAATGAAGCTTTAATTCACAAAGGAACATATACTCTGCCATCTCCCTCCGCAAGTATTGGCTTGATTACATGTAAATTTCTATTTTGGCAGAGATTTACATGTAAAAAAGTGCTGATTTTTTTGAGGTTCGGATTTGATTACATGTCAAATCCATCTTTTAGCAGGGATTTGCATGTAAAATACGTTTGCTTTTTGCAAAATTCAAATCAAATTACATGCCAAATCTACCCTTTTGCAAGAATTTGCATGTAAAATATGTCCGCTTTCCGCAAAATTCAAATCAAATTACATGCAAAATCCATCTTTTTGAAGGGATTTGCATGTAAAATGTTCCAACTTTCCGCAAAGTTCAAATCAAATTACATGTCAAATCCACCCTTTTGCAGGAATTTGCATGTAAAATATTCCAACTTTCCGCAAAATTCAAATCAAATTACATGCAAAATCCACCCTTTCGCAGGGATTTGCATGTAAAATATTCCAACTTTCCGCAAAGTTCAAATCAAATTACATGCAAAATCCACCTTTTTGCAGGGATTTGCATGTAAAATATGCCCGCTTTCCGCAAAATTCAAATCAAATTACATGTCAAATCCACCTTTTAGCAGAAATTTGCATGTAAAATACGCTTGCCTTCCGCAAAGTTCAAATCAAATTACATGTCAAATCCACCCTTTCGCAAGAAATTGCATGTAAAATGTTCCAGCTTTTCAAAAAGTTCAAATCAAATTACATGCAAAATCCACCTTTTGCAAGAATTTGCATGTAAAATAGTTCTGGTTTCTAAAAGTCTTTTCATTCAGCAGCCCCATCTTTTCTTGCAGCAGGGCAGAAAAGCAAAATTTTGCCAGATAATCCATCAAAAAGAGCCGCATAATCCATCAAAAAGAGTCAGATAATCCATCAAAAAGAGTCAGATAATTCATCAAAAAGAGCCAGATATTCCATCAAAAAGAGTCAGATATTCCATCAAAAACAGCCGTATATTCTATCAAAAAAACTTGATAGCATAAAAAACGGCAAAATAAATAAGAAAATCACAATTGTATCGTTTTTAACAGATAGAATTACGATGAATAACTAAAAAATAATAACATATATAAGAAAGAGGTTATTTCATATGGATAAAATGTCGCATTTAGATGCATTAGAAGCGGAGGCTATTTATATTATCAGGGAGGTGGCAGCGGAATGTGAACGGCCGGTCATGCTTTACTCCATCGGAAAAGACAGCTCAGTTATGCTGCATCTGGCGCTCAAAGCATTTTATCCGGAAAAACCACCGTTTCCTTTTCTTCATATTGATACCACATGGAAATTTAAAGAGATGATTCAGTTTCGCGACCGCATGGCAGAAAAATATGGGATTGAAATGCTTACCTATACCAATGAGGAAGGAATCCGGCAGGGTATAAATCCTTTTGACCATGGCTCTGCGTATACAGACATTATGAAAACGCAGGCGTTAAAACAGGCGCTTTCCAAGTACGGATTTACTGCTGCGTTTGGCGGCGGAAGGCGCGACGAGGAAAAGTCAAGGGCGAAGGAGCGGATTTTTTCTTTCCGGAATAAAGAACAGGCATGGGATCCGAAAAACCAGAGACCGGAAATGTGGAAACAGTATAATACAAAAATTTTTCAAGGGGAAAGTATTCGGGTATTTCCGTTGTCAAATTGGACGGAGACCGATATCTGGCAATATATCCGCAGGGAGAATATCGAAATTGTACCCCTGTATTTTGCGGATTACAGACCGGTCGTTTACAGAGACGGAAATATTCTGATGGTAGACGACGACAGAATGAAACTTCTGGAAGGGGAAAAACCGGAAATGAAAAAAGTACGGTTCCGGACGCTTGGCTGTTATCCGCTGACGGGCGCTGTCGAGTCTGATGCAGA
Organism: uncultured Lachnospiraceae bacterium; assembly: GCA_947631665.1. GTDB lineage: Bacteria > Bacillota > Clostridia > Lachnospirales > Lachnospiraceae > Eubacterium_G. The sequence continues at coordinate 43,458 of CANRMF010000016.1, forward strand.
TACGTTAGATGCGATTATCGAGGAGACTTTAAGCGCCGTATCTTCTGAGAGAACCAGCAGAGTGATTGACCACGAAGCGGCAGGAAGTATGGAGAGAAGAAAGAGAGAGGGATATTTCTAAAATGCGGAGTTTGTTAAAATTTATTACCTGCGGAAGCGTGGACGATGGAAAATCCACGTTAATCGGGCACATGCTTTATGATGCGAAATT
>CANRMF010000017.1 GCA_947631665.1 uncultured Lachnospiraceae bacterium
TCCAATTATCAGGAATCTCAAAGGAAATAATTGAGTCGATATTTTCGATTGTATCACCTATCTTCTCATAATAAGAGTTATCATCACCTCTGAAGATGACAGATTCTTTTTTATCACGCTTGATTTTACCTTGTTTTATAAGTTTTTCTTTCTCTTCACGGATGCGTTCTAAGAGAATGGATGCAGGCTCATCATTCGGGTCTTGAGGGACAAGTTTTCCTCGGATGGCGAGGTCGAGAATTTTTGATTTTATAGTTTGCAAAAGTTGTTGTAATTCTTTTTTTTCATAAGAAATATTTGCTATAACATTTAATATTTTATGCAGTTTGTTTTGAATCCTATCCTGCTCATTAACTGGTGGAACAGGAATTAATTTCGGCTTTATTCTAGGTACTGTTAATTGAGGTATGCTGGAACCCTCTCCCGTTTCAATTAATGCTTCGAATACAGTTTTTAAATAATATAAATTAATTATTTTGGATGGAGTGATTGTTATAAGTCTTACAATTGGAACAAACGGAGTTTCTCTTATACAACAAAATCCAATTGTACCTCGTGCAGAAATCGTGATACTTGGATTTACTACCTTAGGTTTGTTAGTATATCCATATAGTCCATTATTTTCTATCCCATTAGAGAAAATTGGGATGTTACAAATTTGGGTTGGATTTTTTTCATAATTATCCGGCTTGTCACCACCTGCGAAAATATCTATTGTAATAGAAGGAAGTCTACACCATTCCCACCCTTCCGGCACTTCAAACGGTATCTCATCTTCAATGCATTTCACCGTTCCATCCTGGAACTTCTCATAATGTAAATTATCATCACCTTTAAAAATGATAGTATCGTTTTTCACATCCTTCGGTTTTAACTTTCCATCTTTTAACATCTGTTGCTTTTCTTCTCTAATTCTTTCCAGTAAAACAGATGCTGGTTCATCTTTGGGATCTTGTGGAACTAATTTTCCTCTTATCGCTAAATCCAATATTTTTTGACGCAATGCTTTTGTATCCATTACTCTTCCTCCAAATCTCCAATTAAGGCTTTTAATGACTCAACTGCATTGCTAATATTCAATGCTTTCTGTTCTATTTCTTCCAAAAGTTCAGCCAATGTTCTATCATCGGATTTTTCTCCTGAATGAATCCAAGTGATATCTAAACTAGTCTTATCTCTATTCAAAATATCTTCATAGGTATATTTTCTCCATCTTCCTTCCTGATTATCTTCTGAATATGTTTCTTTTCTATCTTGAATATGCCCCGCACAATAGCATTCGACAAATTCATCAAAATGTTCCTTTTTCAATGGATTAGTTTTTCCAAAGGATGGCATATTAGAGCGTAAATCGTAATACCACACCTCTTTTGTATTACCTTTATCCGTTTTTCCTCTATCAAAGAATAAGACATTTGTTTTTACACCTTGAGCATAGAAAATACCAGTTGGTAATCTTAAAATGGTATGGAGATTACATTTTTCCATCAAATCCTTACGAATCTTCTCTCCTTCACCGTCAGCAAACAAAACATTGTCTGGTAGTACTACTGCTGCCCTTGCTGTTCCAGTGTCTGAACGTAATGAACGATAAATATGTTGCAAAAAGTTCAACTGTTTATTACTTGTAATAAAAGTTAAATCATCTCTACTCGCTCTCTCTCCACCTTTTTTTGTTCCAAAAGGTGGATTGGTCAAAACTACATCATATCCCTTCATTGCTTTCCCTAAATTTGATAAGGTGTCTCCCAATTGGATATGTCCATCAATATCATGTAACATTGCATTCATCAAAGCTAATCTATGCGTTTCGTGTACAAGTTCTCCACCGGAAAATGCCTCTTTTTTCTGAAATTCTTGTTGCTCATATGATAAATCAAATAATTCATCAGTCTTATCTTTTACATATCTATCTGCTGCTATCATGAATCCAAATGTTCCACATGCAGGATCATTACACTTTTCTCCCGCTTTAGGATCTATCAATTTAGTCATTACATCAATCAATACTCGTGGTGTAAAATATTGTCCTGCTCCAGACTTCTTTTCACTAGCATTCTTTTCAAGTAATCCCTCATAAAGATTACCTAATCCTTCTTCTTTTGCAGTATACCAATCTAATTCATTTATGTTTGTAATAATTTTTTTTAAATTTGCCGGTTCTTCAATATTAGAACGTGCTCCAGAGTATATTTCCTGAATTCTACCTTCCCCATTTTCTCCTAGTTCAGTCAATAATTTATTGTAATACTTCTTTAACTCAATTCCGTCTCTTTTGATTAACTCATCCCATCTATAATCATCTGGAATGCTTTTCTCTGTTCCTGTTTCCTTTGCCATTTTCAAAAACAGAATATACGTAAGTTCTGTTACATACTGATGATAAGTTATCCCATCATCTCTTAACACATTACATAAATTCCACAATTTAGATACTATTTCACTATTATTCATTTGTTTCTCCCCTAAGCACTTTCGTATAATTCATCATTAATTTCATCAATAAATATCAACAGTTTATTTCCAAAGGCTTTATCAACTTTCACAAATCCACCCACATTTTTAAACGCCTCTGATTCAAAGGTTTCTCTATTCAGTATCGTTTCTTGCAAAAGTTGTCCTTGTATTCTATCCAACCATTTTAATTGAATAGCATTCAACTCAGGATGCCTTAACTTAACCCTTGCAACAGCATTAACAATTCTTTCTTCATGGCCTTCCAATGTACTACCCAATGCCTGTTGACGAATAAAGCTAATAATATCAGCAGTAATCTCCTGATTTGTCATTTCATTCCATGCAGTATTAAGTAACCGTTCTGAAAAAGAATTTCGATCCAGTTCTAATTTTAAACTTTTCAATTCTTCTCTTGTTAATTCTTTCGGTCTTTTACACACTATATTTAAAGCTGAAATCGTATTCATATTATTCATAATGAATTTTTTAAATTCTTCTAAATAATCCTCTGGCTTTGTCGCATTTCCATATCCTCTTGTATGGCTATACAAGATATCATCATGCACACTTACAGCCTTTAATGATGAATGAAAATAGTGATCATCTAATTCTTCAAACGCTTCTTTTGTTCCCTGCAAATATTTTATAGTGTCAGTAATATTCATTTGTTTGATTTTTTCAACAAACTGCTCCACTGATCCCTGTGTTATATCCTCAAAATTTTCCTTTTGCTCCACTGACATTTTTTTCTTTTTTCTTTGTAATTTAGCTACTAAAACATCTATTTGACTTTTCTTTTGTTCATCGGTTTCTAATTCTTCCAAACCTTCAATCAGTTCTTGAAAACTTACAGTAGTATTTACAGCCACTGGTTTCATAGCACTAACTGGTTCTAACGCTTCATACACGCCTACTGCATCATATATTTCAAAATGATCCTTCTGAATTTCATCACACAATCTTGTTGCTCTTCCTAACATTTGCTCAAATAATATTCTTGATTTTATTCTTCTTAAAAATACTATTCGAGTTATTTCTTCTACATCAATACCTGTTGTAAGTAAGTCTACTGTTACCACTATGCTTGGCTTTGCATCATTTTTGAAATGTCGTATTACTTCTGCAATCTTTTTTTTATTTCCTCCCTCAATAGATCCTGTGATCTTTCTTATACAATCTTCATCTACCCCTATTTCAGCATACATATCTTTTAGTATTTTAACAATTAGATCTGCATGTGCATCATCGACTGCAAAAATAAGAGTCTTTCCCTGCATTTTATCTTCCGGGTCTACTCCCTTGTTGTCCTCTGTAGGATGTGTTGGCAAAAAGATTTCTTGCAAAATCACTTTATTAAAGTTTTCTGTTATTATTTTTCTATTGAATTTTTCAATCTCAAAATTAATCTCATCCTCTAATTCAGCACTATTGAGCAATTCTCCTGTCTCTGGATTATAAATCGGAACAACTTCTCCCTTATGAAAAACAATACCCTCATGACTTAATTTCGTTTCTAAAATATGTGGTGCGTCATGGTCTATTAAATAACCATCTATTACCGCTGTTCTATAACTATATGTATATACAGGAGCTCCAAAGATCTCTGTTGTATGAAGTGCTGGAGTTGCTGTTAACGCCACCTTTACAGCATCAAAATACTCAATTACAGAACGATATTTACTCACAAAATCCCTTTGATCTCTGTATAATAATTCTGCCGCTCCTAATTCTTTATCAAAAATGTATCCTCTATGCGCTTCATCGATAATTATCAAGTCATAATCTGATACTGCTGGCTTTTTGTTTTCCTCATTATATAAAATTCTCTTTACCATGCTTTGAACAGTAGCAACCTGAACTTTTGTCTCTAAATCAAATTCTTTTTTTTCCAACTCCTTGATATTGTAAATTTGATCCAATGTCATTAAATCTTCTAATTTAACTTCTTTAAATGTATCTATTGCCTGTTCTCCTAGAGCAGTTCTATCTACCAAAAATAAAATTCTTCTAAATCTTTTTGCTTCTAAAAATCTATATATCATTCCTAGAATCGTTCTTGTTTTTCCTGTTCCTGTAGCCATTGACAAAAGAACTTCTTTCTTTCCCTCTGCAATTGCCTTCTCAGTCGCTTGAATTGCTTCGACCTGGTAGTACCTTAAATTCAGTCCATTTTTATCTTCAAGTAAGGAATATTTCATATTTTTTAAATTTTCTTCGGCTTTTTCAATATCTTGTTTCAGTTCTTCCATTAAGCCACTCGGACTTTTCCAACCTGAAAGTGCCTTAGGCGCTTTTCCCTGTCTGACGTCTAATTCCCAAATTCCCGATTTAGTTTCTAATTGTTTTAGATATGGTCTACCATTTGTAGCATATAAGAACGGGACATAATATTCACCAAATTTATTAATACAGTATTTCTTTTGATCTTCTTTTGTTATACACTTTGCATAATCCTTACATTGTCCATCTATAACTGCAGGAATATCTGTATGTGCTTTTTTTGCTTCAATAATTCCTACCATTGTTTCCCCAACAAATAATGCATAATCAACATATCCTCTATTCCCTACTGTAGAATCTGTTTTCCATTCAGCGATAGCTTTATTATGTCCTTTCTCCGGCTTGCTATTTGATTGTCTAATATTATCTGTATCAGCTTCCCAACCTACTTCTCTTAATTGTTGATCAATAATTAATCTTGTGTCATGTTCAGACAACTGATATCTTTTTGCATTGATATAAGCCTTATTCCTTCTTTCAGCGGATGCCTTACCTGTGCGCTGAAGGTCTTTGATTTTATTTTCTAAATCTACAATATATATTTCCTGTTGTTTGTTTTTTGTTTCTAATTCCTCAATACTGATTGAAATATTCTTTGGTTCAACATATTGCAAAGGTTCAAAATCATACTCACCATAAGTTTGCATAAACCATGAAGTCAAATCAAATGTCATTCGCAAATTTTGCTTTGCTTGATCCAATGATTCCATACCTTTATGTGCTGCATTATTTCTTGCTTTCCGAACAAAATACAAAATATTATCTATTTCCTTCGGAAGCAAATCATTTCTCTTTAATAATTTAATCCTATTAGCATGTGTATTATCATACTTCGGTTCTTTAATACCATCATAGGCAAGCATATATTTTACAATATGTTCTGCTATTAAGCCCATTTTAATAAAACTAGTATTCGTATCCGTATAAACATACTGTTCAGCCAATTCTCCCATCTTTTGTAGTTCTGGCCATTTTTCACTTAAAAAATCAAAATTACCCATACTATTTTCTCCTTCGCATAATTATTTATTATCGGAAGTTAATCAAAATTTTTTTACATCTATTTCTAATTAATTATTGTATCATATGAATAAACTTCATAAAAGAACAATTACGGCTAATACCTTTATCTATACCTTTATCATATAACCATGTTTAATTGTGTCATTAATGCTTTTTTATTCTATTTCTCATTTTTACATCAATAATTGTCCCTATTTTTTCAATCAAATTCTTTTTGTCCAAAGTAATTATTTGTTCTCCTAAAATAACACTTTTCTTTGGCAAACCATATCCATTCTATTGCGTCAAGTACATATCTTAACATTTCTTTCTTATTACGATTTGTTTTTATATGTACATGCAATTATATCTTAAATAAAAGTAAAAATATACATTGTTTTACTATTTCTTTTTATGAGAACGTCACTTTTTAATACAGATTTTTCCTCCTACTCTCCTTGGCAAGATACGCACTTTGTAAAGCAAAGTGCCTCTTGTTAGGGGAATATCCCCTAATACCCCTATTCCATACGGAAATATACCGATTTCCATACAGGAATGAATTTTCCACTACTACTTTTCCGACTGGTTTCCATATGGTTTTGCATTTTCCACGAGTAACCCGATTTTATGACCATACTGAAAAACCATACAGAAATGGATTTTCCACTACCACTTTTCCAACTGGTTTCCATATGGTTTTGCATTTTCCACGAGTAACCAAACTTTTTCCTTATCCAAATCCTCTGCCACAGAATTCAGAAAGTCTGACATCATAAGATCCGTCAAAATAAACAGGCAGATTTTACTATCAATGGATACTCAGTCTAAAAGTTTCTTCAAAAAAAGACGATACAAAACCGCTAAATTTTGTACCGCCCATATATCTTTTTCTACCACACACTCATATCATCCTGTGCATCAATCCAAGCCTGAATCCCGCCATCTAACATCAGCGTTGCATACTCCAATGGTTCATCTATCGCCAGTGCATCCAATGCCCCCTGTGAGTTCGGCGTGGTCTTTAGTCCATCTTCCCATTCATTACAATTCAGCCTGAATATTATTCCAAGTTCAATATTTCTAATCTCAATACAGTTGTGCCACTGATTGTATTCTGCATATAGAATCATACCTGCTCCTTTCTGCTGTATGCGGTGGGCTGTGTTACCACAGCCCTCCTGCCATTCTGTTTCCGTAACCCTGTCCAATTGCCACCACCCTGCTTTGTGGCTGTCCGGTTGCCTCACTGTTCAGCATATCTGCAATCTGCTTCTGTTTGTTCGGATAGAGATGTCCGTAAATATTCATTGTCGTATTTACCGAATCATGCCCCACCCTCTGGGCGATTGCCAATGGCTGCACATTTTTCTCTATGAGAAATGCGATTGCCGAATGTCGGATATCGTGGATTCTGATTTTTGTAAGTCCCAACGCCTCACTCTTACTTTTCAGTTTCTTTTGAATTGCCCTGTCAGTTACCGGAAAAATCCTGTCCTGATCCTTTAATCCATACAGAGAACCGGTATAGGCTTTCAACTCCTTCATCAAAAAATCCGGAACCGTTACCTTTCTGTTGGAACTTTCCGTTTTGGGGGAAGTCAGATAATCCTGCCTGTTCCTCCGGTAAAATGTCTTGTTGATGTTGATGGTACTGTTTCTGAAATCCAAATCTTCATAAAGTAATCCTAACATCTCACCGCACCTGCAGCCTGTCCAGAACAGGACTTCAAAAATCAGCTTATACATTCCCTCATCTTTTCCGAAACTGCCGATAAAGATGTCAAACTCATCTTTTGTCCAGAAATTCAGTTCCCTTGCATTCGACCGTCCCATCTTCTCAATCTTTTTGCATGGATTTACCTTCAAACCGTAATATCTTTCAGCATGGTTGAACAATGCAGTTATCTGGTTCTGTATCATTCTAAGATATGTGTCCTTATATCCCATCGACATCATTTCATTCTGCCATTTCAGGATTTCCGCCGGAGTGATTTCATTCATCTGCTTCCTTCCGAAGTACGGAAGAATTTTCTGCTCAATCATCTGCCGCTTGCTGATGACGCTCCGCTCCTTCAGCCTTCCTTTCTTGTCTTTAAAGTAGATTTCCACAAATGGCGCCAGTTCCATGTTCATGTCTGCCTGCTCCGTCATCAGAAACTCCCGCTCCCATGCCAGCGCTTCTTTTCTGGTGGCAAATCCACGTTTGAATTTTGTCTTTCGCTCTCCAAGCCAGTCCTTGTAGTTAAACTTACAATACCATTTTCCTGTTTTTCCGTCTTTATATGCCGGCATAACTTTGTCCTCCTTTTTCCATTTTTAATGTACTTATTAAAATAAATCCGGATTTCCTGCCCCGGCTGCTTCCGGAGCAGTTCCGGCTTTTTGGTTATTCCTGCCCTTCATATCCGTAGCACTTCTTTTCAAAGAATGCTCTTGGGACACTTCCTGATTTTGTGAAGTATCCCATAGACTTCAGTTCGTCGTTCCATTCCCGAATAGTATTGTATGCTTTTGATCTGGATACTCCGAGTTTCTCAGATACTTCTTTCACATCCATAAAAATCTGGTTCATCTTTCCTCACCTCTCTTTCCTGTTTAGTAACACATATGTTACTGTTTTTGTATCTTGAATTATACAGTAACATATATGTTTCTGTCAATACCTGTTTCCATTTCCACCATATCGGCATGGATTTCTTTTGAAATTCACCACTTTATGGTGTGTTTTTCTGACAATGAGTATGTTTTATTATCTATATTCTGTCTTGTCATACAGTAACATTTATGTTATTCTTGTAATAGAAACAACAAAGTTACTGTATATTTACCGGACAATTAAGAGACAAAACGGACATTGCATATGCTTCCGCAACAATGTCATTGCAATCCGGAACAATAATCCAAAATCACAGGAAACGAGGTATTGACTTATGGCTATCGGTGAAAGAATCAAACGAATCAGAAATTTCAGAAAAATGACACAAGCCCAGCTTGGCGAGGCTGTCGGCTTATCCGACGTCCGTATCCGCCAGTATGAAATCGGAAACAGGACACCAAAGGAAGATATGATTAAGGATTTGGCAGCTGCCCTTGACTGCAATTACCGCTCCATCTACGAACCTACTCTGTATGCTGCGGAAGATGTGATGTACACGTTGTTTGAATTAGACGAGCACTATGATATGCCCTTATATGAAGTAAAAGATAAGAAAACAAAAGAGACACACATATGCGTAGGTTTTGATTATTCTTTGCTTGATGACTTTTTATCCGATTGGATGAAGAAAAAAGAAGAACTGGCAAAAGGCAGGATTACCAGAGAAGAATACTTTGAATGGAAAATTAAGTGGCCTCATAATGATTAGGAAATTCCGGCACTGCAAAGTGCCGTTTTTCTTTGCCTGAATTCTGATAGTGCAATCGTAGCGTATCAGTTCGAATCCGCTTCGCTTCTTCTCACTGAGGTGCTTCGCACCATAAAGCTAAAATTATTTATGTGCCTTGGAGCAAGCTCCGGCACACAATAATTTTTCTTTACGCTACTCAGGTGTATCAAAAGTGTATCAATTCCCATTTTTCAAGAGCACTTCAAGTGCACGCTCTATTTTTGTTCTGCCATCTTTTTGTGAGAAACGACACCTCGACTAACGTCTCGGTCGTGGCGTTCGCCACATCTTAAAACCGCATAAACGGTCTCTTTGAGCACGCTCAACCGCCCTGTTTATGCGGTTTTGTACGTTTCTCACTGCTTACACGCAAAAAATCCGCAACCCCTTTAATCATAAGGGATTGCGGAATATTGTTTGATACTAATATTGATTATTCAATAATCGTAGCAACCTTTCCAGATCCAACTGTTCTACCACCTTCGCGGATAGCGAATCCAAGACCCTGTTCCATAGCGATTGGGTGAATCAGTTCAACTGTGATTTCTACGTTGTCACCAGGCATACACATTTCTGTACCTGCTGGTAAGTTACAAACACCAGTTACGTCAGTTGTTCTGAAGTAGAACTGTGGTCTGTAGTTGTTGAAGAATGGAGTATGACGTCCACCTTCGTCTTTTGTCAATACGTAAACCTGTGCAGTAAATTTCTTATGGCATGTTACTGTACCCGGTTTAGCAAGAACCTGACCTCTTTCGATCTGATCTCTGTTGATACCTCTTAAAAGAGCACCAATGTTATCACCAGCCTGTGCTTCGTCAAGAAGCTTTCTGAACATTTCGATACCGGTTACAACAGTCTTCTGTGTTTCTTCCTTAACACCGATGATTTCAACTTCATCGTTTAAGTGCAGTGTTCCTCTTTCTACTCTACCTGTAGCAACAGTACCACGACCTGTAATCGTAAATACGTCCTCTACCGGCATCAGGAAAGGCTTATCTGTATCTCTTTCTGGATCTGGGAAGTAATCATCAACAGTAGACATGAGTTCCATAATCTTGTCGCCCCATTCTGATGATGGATCTTCAAGAGCCTTAAGAGCTGAACCCTTGATAATCGGTGAATCTTCAAATCCATATTCTTCGAGGATTTCAGTAACGTCCATTTCTACTAATTCGATTAACTCATCGTCGTCAACCATGTCACACTTGTTCAGGAATACAACGATTTTCGGAACACCTACCTGACGGGAAAGTAAGATGTGCTCTTTTGTCTGAGCCATAACACCGTCAGTAGCTGCAACTACAAGGATAGCGCCGTCCATCTGAGCAGCACCGGTAATCATGTTCTTAACGTAGTCAGCATGGCCCGGGCAGTCAACGTGCGCATAATGTCTCTTTTCTTTCTCGTACTCAACGTGAGCAGTAGAGATTGTGATACCTCTTTCTCTTTCTTCTGGAGCCTTGTCGATGTTTTCAAAATCAGTAGCTGTGTTACCTGCAACTCTCTCTGCAAGTACCTTTGTGATAGCTGCTGTCAAAGTTGTTTTACCATGATCGACATGTCCGATGGTACCAATATTACAATGTGGTTTTGTTCTTTCAAACTTAGCTTTTGCCATTTTAATAATCCTCCTGATATTTTAAATTTTTCCGACCTTAATAAAAGGCCTCATTTCTAAAGGCTATCCCCATTATATTTTATAATGGAAATATTTTCAAGCCTATTTTCAACGATAGCACGAAAAATATTCCTCTTTTCAGATTTTTCATGCAATTCATTCCATCAATATATTATTTGCCCTTTGAAGCAACGACTTTTTCCTGTACGGACTTCGGCGCCTGCTCGTATTTTTCAAAGAACATTGAGTAGTTTCCACGTCCCTGCGTTCTGGAACGGAGATCCGTAGAATAACCGAACATTTCAGCCAGCGGAACATAACCTCTTACGATTTTTCCTCCGCCAAGATCGTCCATGCTCTCAATCCGTCCGCGTCGGGAGTTCATATCACCGATGACGTCGCCCATGTATTCCTCAGGCATTGTCACTTCCACTCTCATGATTGGCTCTAACAATACCGGATCCGCCTTTGCCATTGCTTCCTTGAAAGCCATGGAACCGGCGATGTGGAATGCCATTTCTGATGAATCGACTTCATGGTAAGAACCGTCAAATACGGTAGCGTGTACGCCAAGCACAGGGAATCCTGCGATAATACCGGTTTTTGCCGCTTCTTCGATACCTTCGCCGACAGCCGGAATATATTCTTTTGGAATATTACCGCCGACAACGGTTGATTCAAACTTAAAGGTTTCTTCTGCGTTTGCGTCCATCGGCTCGAAACGAACTTTACAGTGACCGTACTGACCACGACCACCGGACTGTTTTGCATATTTGCTGTCTACTTCCACAGACTTTGTAAAGGTTTCCTTGTAAGCAACCTGCGGCGCGCCGACATTTGCTTCTACCTTAAATTCACGAAGAAGTCTGTCTACGATAATTTCAAGATGGAGCTCGCCCATACCCGCGATAATCGTCTGACCTGTTTCTTCATTCGTATGCGCCCTGAAAGTAGGATCTTCTTCTGCAAGTTTTGCAAGCGCTTCACCCATCTTGCCCTGACCTGCCTTGGTCTTTGGCTCGATTGCAAGCTCGATAACCGGCTCCGGAAATTCCATAGATTCCAGAATAACCGGGTGCTGCTCGTCGCAGATTGTATCGCCGGTACCGGTCAGTTTGAAACCGACAGCAGCGGCAATATCGCCTGAATAAACCTTATCTAACTCTGATCTGGAGTTTGCGTGCATCTGAAGAATACGTCCTACACGCTCCTTTTTACCCTTTGTTGCATTTAATACGTAAGAACCGGAATTTAATGTACCGGAATAAACTCTGAAGAATGCGAGTTTTCCTACGAATGGGTCTGCCATAATCTTGAACGCCAGAGCGGAGAATGGCTCGTCGTCAGAAGAATGTCTTACGACTTCGTTTCCATCTTCGTCTGTACCTGTGATGGCAGGAATGTCTGTTGGAGCCGGCATAAACTCTAAAATTGCATCTAAGAGTTTCTGTACGCCCTTGTTTCTGTATGCAGAACCACAGCATACCGGAACTGCCTCACATTCGCAGGTTGCCTTTCTCAGTACTTTCTTTAATTCCTGTTCACTTGGAATTTCGTCTTCCAGATATGCCATCATCAGATCTTCATCTAATTCGCAAATCTTTTCGATTAACTCATCTCTGTACATCTGAGCATCATCTTTCATGTCGTCCGGAATATCCGTAATGGTAATATCATCGCCCTTCTCGTCATTGTAGATATATGCTCTCATTTCGAACAAGTCGATAATTCCCTTGAAATCATCTTCTTTACCAATCGGTAACTGTGTGATGATTGCATTTTTTCCGAGTCTTGTCCGAATCTGTTCTACTGCATTGTAGAAGTCTGCGCCTAAAATGTCCATCTTATTGATGAACGCCATACGTGGTACATTGTATGTGTCAGCCTGTCTCCAAACGTTTTCAGACTGCGGTTCAACACCACCCTTAGCGCAGAATACACCGACAGCGCCGTCAAGTACGCGCAGAGAACGCTCCACTTCTACAGTAAAGTCAACGTGGCCCGGTGTATCAATGATATTGATACGGTGCTCTAATGCACCCGGAGCCGGCTTGTTATCTTTCTGCTGCGTCCAATGACATGTGGTTGCTGCTGATGTGATTGTGATACCTCTTTCCTGTTCCTGCTCCATCCAGTCCATGGTAGCATTACCGTCATGAGTATCACCAATTTTATAATTTACACCAGTATAATATAAGATACGCTCTGTCAATGTAGTCTTACCTGCATCGATATGAGCCATAATTCCTATATTTCTGGTTCTCTCTAGTGGATATTCTCTTCCAGCCAAAGGTTTTTCCTCCTTGTTTTATTCTTTTTATCCTACGCAGTGTTCAAACCTCGATTTCGCTTTCTCTCGGTCGAGTGCTTCGCACTATCAAAAAGAAAATTTAATTTTGCGCCCACACAGGCACGCGTAAATTATTTTTTCTTTTTTCCACTGCTCTCCTAGAAACGATAATGCGCGAAAGCCTTGTTTGCCTCAGCCATCTTATGCATATCTTCACGTCTCTTAACAGATGCGCCTGTATTGTTTGCCGCATCCATGATTTCATTCGCCAGTCTTTCTTCCATTGTTTTTTCGCTTCTCTTACGGGCAAAAAATGTAATCCATCGAAGACCTAACGCCTGACGTCTTTCCGGTCTGACTTCGATTGGCACCTGATATGTGGCGCCGCCGATACGTCTCGCCTTTACCTCAAGAGCAGGCATAACATTGTTCATTGCTTCTTCAAAAACCTCAATCGCATCTTTTCCAGTCTGATCTGCAACCTTTTCAAACGCTCTGTAAACGATTTTCTGAGCAACGCCCTTCTTTCCATCTAACATAATGTTGTTAATCAGCTTTGTAACCACAACACTGTTGTAGATTGGATCTGCTAATACTTCTCTTTTCTGAGTATGTCCTTTACGTGGCATGTTACTTCCCTCCTTAATCAATTTTGACAGAATTTTCAAAATTATTCCTGTTACTGGCAGAAATTATTTTGCAATTCCTGTTTTGCATATATTCCATATGCGATTAGATCTACGGTACTCACAAAAGTTGTGTCCTTGCACACGGTTTTAGACTTTATATGTGAATATTCTAATAACCGCTACAAATCATTCAACCTGTGAATGGTTCCTGTGAACCTCGCTGGTGCTATTTACCTCCCTTAGGTTTCTTAGCGCCATACTTAGAACGTGCCTGGCGTCTGTTTGCAACACCTGCAGTATCAAGAGTACCTCTAATGATATGATATCTGGTACCAGGTAAATCCTTTACCCTGCCGCCACGAATCAGAACAACACTATGCTCCTGAAGGTTGTGGCCTTCGCCCGGAATATAGCTTGTCACTTCGATACCATTAGAAAGACGAACTCTGGCAATTTTTCTAAGAGCTGAGTTAGGCTTCTTAGGAGTTGCTGTCTTAACTGCTGTACAAACGCCGCGCTTCTGTGGGGAAGCCGTATCGTTCATCTTCTTATTTAAAGAATTGTAACTCTTTAATAAGGCAGGGGCAGTAGACTTCTTCACTGCTGTCTGACGTCCTTTTCTTACTAACTGGTTAAATGTAGGCATTTCGTTTTCACCTCCTGTTATTAGAATTTTGTGTAAATCACACTGTTTATGCACGTTTGGGCAGACTACACCCATTAAGCGTGCCTATCTATTATAAAAAAAGGGCTGACAAATGTCAACCCTAAAAATGCAACCCATTCAGCCATGCACATAAAAACGTAAATAAGCGGAAAGACTGCTTGCAGGATTTCCAAATATTTACGTTTTTATGTATTTGGGGAACCCAAATCAGCGAGAATTAGCGAAGCGAATTCGAGCTGGCATGGCTGGCTCACTTTGTATTTTGGGAACCCCTACATCTCGAAGCTACGAAGCAATTCGAGCTGGCATGGCTGAATTCCTTTATTTTTGTTCCTGTTGAAACAAATCTAAGGTCAGCGTTGCTTTAAATAAATCCCCATCTGATAAAATCTCTAGATCCCCGTTCTGACGTTTTGCAATGGACTGCGCAATGGAAAGTCCCAGACCGCTTCCTTCCGTATTTCTTGAAACATCTCCCCGTACAAACCGCTCCATCAGTTCGTCGCCGCTGTAATTGAGCGGGGTTTCGGAAATATTTTTTATGGATACCGAAACCCTCTGCTGCTCCACGCAGATGTCCACATAAATGCGGGTACCGGACATTGCATATTTTGCCACATTGTTATAGAGATTATCTAACAGCCTCCATGTCTTTCTGCCGTCTGCAAGCACATAAATCGGTTCGTTCGGAATATTCTTTACGACCTGAAGATTTCTTTTCGCAAAACGGTCTTCATATTCTGCCAGACTTTGATTTACAAGCTGCGTCAAATCAATGCGCTCCATTTCCATTTCCGCCACGCCGGAATTCAATTTTGACGCTTCCACAAGGTCTTCGGTCAGTGTTTTCAGACGTTGCGATTTCTGTGATAAAATCTCCAGATATTCCTTTGCCTTTTCGCTGTCAAGACCTTCTGTCTTTAACAAATCCACATAATTGATAATAGACGTCAGCGGCGTTTTCAAATCATGGGAAACATTCGTAATGAGTTCAGTCTTCATACGTTCATTTTTCATGCTTTCCTCCACCGCCTGATTCAGTCCGGTTCCAATCTCATTGATTTTTCCCGCCAACTGCCGGTTGCTGAAAAAATACATCTGCTCATCAATTTTATGGTGAATTTCCCCGCCGGCAATTTTTTCAATTCCCTTCACAAGTTTTTGTTTTTCGTACAGATAAATACAGAAAATAATACATAAAACCAAAAACGGAAACCAAATCGTAAGCACTGACGCTGCAGTCAGGGAAGACGCTTCAAAGTTTTCTATAAGCGCATACGCAATAAAACTCCATATGAGCGCAACTGCAAGAAATATCAGCATTTTTATGCGTATTAACCTCTGCCGGAACAGATTTATCAACATTCCCACCACCGGTTTGAAGATTTTTTTGAAAAATTTCAGCAGTTTCCCAATCAGGGTTGTTTCTACAAGTGTTTTTGTCTGTATTCTTCTGACAAGACTTTCCACTGTCAGCAGCGCAAGTTCAACACTTCCTGTAATTCCTGTGGCGCAGAGCACAAAGCACAAAATCCGCAGATTTTCTTCCCAGTACAATTCTCCTGTGAGAAAAACTCCAAAAAAGACCATTCCCGTAAGAATTGCTGTGCTCACGTCAATCCACAATCTGTCGATAGCGCAGGTTTGTACCTGACCGCCCTTTTGATTCTTTCCCGTAATGCAAAGCAGCGGTATTGCCAAAACGATAACTGCGATTGCCGATGCCGCCGCAGCTACAAACAGAAGTCCGATTTTCTTTTCCTCCTGCTGTATCTTCTCTATGGAAGGTGCGTTGAAATATTGATTTCTGCTGTAATAATAGATATATTTAGTTCCTATTACATCAATTCCTTCTTTATAAGGCACCGCATTTTTCAATTCTTTTTCAAATTTTTCAAGTTTCTCCGGACTGATGTCCACCGCAAACCATGCGCTTGTCACAGAGTCAAAAAGGTCGAGATCTACCTCCTTCTCATCAATGGAAAACACATTTTTATCCGCATTAAACGCCAAGTCTCCATTGTCAAAAGAAGCGACGCTCTCAAAATTATCACTGTTAAAATCTGTCTCCCGTCCCACGTTGGAAACAACGTACTCCTGATTTTTGATGTTACAGCAGACTTCATAACAGAAGCCCTCAAAAACCAGCCTTTGCTGATAATCCTCTGCTTTTTTTGAAATATTTTCAGGTTTGGCCTTCTCGTCGTACCCGACGAGCGTATCAATACATTCAGAAAAATCTTCCATCTGCTTTGAAATCTGTTTGTAATATTCCAGTTTTCTCCGCAGTGTTTCCTGATTCACATTTTTTTCGCTTGTGTTCTGTGTGTTCAACAATTTGTCTTCAATTTCCTCAATCTTTCCGCTGAGGGTATTTTCATACAGACCAAAACTTGCATCATCTCCATAATTATATTCGACTGCTTCGTTACGCCAGTCAAACAAATCTCTTACCTTAACGTCCCCAAACTCCCGATTCTGCAGAACAACCCGCTCAAAATTCCAATAATCCGTCTGGTATGTAATCTGCGCCTGAGCAAATTCCATGACCTGATTCAGATTGTCTGTATATATTGTACAATATGTTTCCCGTCCTTCTTCTCCTGATTCCGGAATCTGTTCCCAACGGAACGCTCCCATTGTAAATGTAACTGCCCCAATCAGCGCCAAAATCAGCGCGCAGCCATGTAATATAAGTTTTTTCCGCTTCATTGTCCTTCTCCTATTGTTTTTCAATTTTATATCCCAGTCCCCAGACAACCTTCAGGTATCTCGGTTCCTTCGGATTGATTTCTATTTTCTCGCGAATGTGCCTGATATGTACGGCAATCGTATTGTCCGCTGCCACCGCCTCCTCTTTCCAGACATTTTCATAAATCTGTTCAATGGTAAAAACTCTGCCGGCATTTTTTACCAGAAACAGTAAAATGTTGTACTCATAAGGCGTCAGCCGAACCGGCTCTCCGTCGACAGAAACCGCTTTGCTCTCATCATCAATCTCCAGCCCGCCGACCACATAAGTGTTCTCCTTTGGTTTTTCTAAGGAGCCGAACTGTGTGTACCGGCGCAAAAGCGATTTCACGCGGGCAGTCAGTTCCAGCGGGTTAAACGGTTTCGTCATATAGTCGTCCGCACCGATATCCAGTCCGATGACTTTGTCGGAATCTTCTGATTTCGCAGATAAAAAGATAATTGGCATTTTTTCTTTTTCCCTGATTTTCATCGTTGCACGCAGACCGTCAAGGCGCGGCATCATAATGTCCATCAAAATCAAATGCACTGTCTCTTTTTCCAAAAGTCCCATTGCTTCAATACCGTCATAGGCTTTCAACACATGGTACCCTTCTTTTGTCAGATAAATTTCGATTGCCTCGACAATTTCCCTGTCGTCATCGCAGACTAAAATATTGTACATAAAAACCTCCACACTCTCTGTTTGCCCATTCGCATGAAACAGAAATCTGCATGAGTTTGATTTCCCATGCAGATATAGAATAAACAATAATTTTTAAAAACAACGTATTAAAATTCTTAATATTTTCTTAATGTAATCCACCGCAGATTTTACGATAATTTATAACTGGCAGTTGTTGACTGTCCGCGGGAACGGAATGACGTCGCGGATATTTCCCATGCCGGTCAGATACATCACCATGCGCTCAAATCCAAGCCCGAAGCCCGCGTGTCTTGCAGTGCCGTACTTTCTCAAATCCAGATAAAAATCATAATCGTCTATTTTCAGCCCCAGTTCCTTCATACGCGAAACCAGCACGTCATAATTTTCCTCTCTCTGGCTGCCGCCGATAATTTCCCCAATACCCGGAACAAGACAGTCCATCGCGGCAACGGTCTTTCCATCTTCATTCAGTTTCATATAAAAGGCTTTGATTGCCTTTGGATAATCTGTCACAAAAACAGGACGTTTAAATATTTCCTCTGTCAGATACTTTTCATGCTCCGTCTGCAAATCACAGCCCCAGCTTACTTTATATTCAAACCGGTCATTATGCTTTTCCAATAGTTCAATCGCATCTGTATAGGTGATTCGGCCAAAATCGGCATTCGCCACCAGATTTAATCTATCAAGCAATCCCTTATCTACAAAACTGTTAAAGAAATTCATTTCCTCCGGCGCGTGCTCCAATACATAATGAATCACATACTTAATCATGTCCTCTGCCAGTTCCATATCGTCCTCTAAATCTGCGAAAGCAATTTCCGGTTCAATCATCCAAAATTCAGCGGCGTGTCTTGTCGTATTGGAATTTTCCGCGCGGAACGTCGGCCCGAACGTATAAATTTTTTGAAACGCCATCGCATAGGTTTCCCCGTTTAACTGTCCGGAAACCGTAAGGTTGGTCGGCTTTCCGAAAAAATCCTGCGTAAAGTCCACCGCGCCCTGCGCGTCCTTTGGAATGTCCGCCAAATTCATGGTCGTCACCTGAAACATTTCCCCTGCGCCCTCGCAGTCGCTTCCGGTAATCAGCGGCGTATGCACATACACAAATCCCCGCTCCTGAAAAAACTGATGAATCGCATAGGCGCACAGCGAGCGCACGCGGAATACTGCCTGAAACGTGTTGGTTCTCGGTCTCAGATGGGAAATTGTTCTCAAATATTCAAAACTGTGGCGTTTCTTCTGAAGCGGATAATCCGGCGTGCTTTCTCCCTCGACAAAAACGTCTGTCGCCTGAATTTCAAAAGGCTGCTTGGCGTTTGGCGTTTCTACAAGCGTTCCCTCTACAATGAGTGCCGCGCCGATATTGATTTTTGAAATTTCAGAAAAATTATTTAAACGGTCGCTGTACACCACCTGCACCGGCGAAAAGAAAGTTCCGTCATTTAAGGTGATAAACCCGAACGTTTTGGAATCCCTGATACTCCGCACCCAGCCTGTGACAGTAATTTTTTTGTCCAAATACTGTTTTGTATTCTGATAAAGTTGTTTGATTTCTACTGCTTTCATAATTTCCTCCGTTATCGTCCGCTGCCCTTTTTTCCGTTTTGGGCTTTCACGCATATTGTCCGTTGCAGTTCTGCTCTTTTATGTTTTCGTGCATATTGTCCGTTGCCATTTTACCGTTTTGCGTTTTCGTGTTTTTCCTCCTGCTCTTTCAGATAATCTCCGACCTCGTCAGGAATGTCGTCAATGTCGTCCGTTCCGACGTCGATGACTTTCGGTTTACGACGATAGAATATATCGTACATTACCGGAACAATAAACAGCGTCATAAAGGTCGCATAAATCAGACCGAAACAGACGACGATAGCCATCGGCTTCTGCATCACTCCGCCCGCGTCCTGTGAAAATACCATGACGCTCATTGAAAGAATGGTCGTCAGCGCAGTCATCAAAATCGGACGCATACGGGTTTTTCCGGTTGCGACCAGCGCGTCCCTCTTTTCCATTCCCTGTATTCTCAACTGATTGACATAGTCTACAAACACAATTCCGTTGTTTACGACCGTACCCATCAAAATCATAAAGCCCATCAGCGCCATCGCGGATATGGTCTCGCCAAAGATAATCAGTCCAATCATGCCGCCGGTAAACGCAAGCGGTATCGTAAACAGAATAATCAGCGGTGAAAGCAGGCTTTGGAACTGCGCAACCATAATCAGATAAATCAGCAGAAATCCGAGCGCAATCGCCTGAAGAAGTTGATAAACCATCTCCATCACCTGTTCGCTTTCTCCCTCAATTTCTATCCGGTAGCCCTCCGGCGTCTGATAGTTTTCAATCGAATCCTCCAATTCCCTTGAGAGCAGCGTCGTATTGTAATTGTCCTCCGTTTCTGAGGTCACGCTCAGATAGTTGGACTGATTGAGCCGTCTTAAGGTTTTCGGGGAGTCCTCAATTTTTGCGACTGCAAAACGCGAAAGCTCATAAGTCTTCTTTTCCTGCTCGCCCTTTTCATTGGTCGTCGTCGCCGTCACTTTTGTTTTCAGGATATTTTTATTATTCGGCGTTTTTCTCTTATCAACGATATTGACCGCAAGCTCCCTGTCGTCTTTTGAAAGCGTAATGGAACTTTTTTCCGTCGTCAGTTTCTCAGAAAGCTGTTGGAAAATCTGCGCCACTGTCAGTCCGCTTTTTGCCACCTTGTCTTTATCAAAAATTAAGTGAAGCTGCCGGTCGCTCTCCTCAATGCCGTTGGTCACATTTTTTGTTCCGTCAATTTTTTCCATCATATCCATGACGTCATGGCTGATGTCGATTAGTTTCTGCTGGTCGTCCCCGTAAATGTGGACTTCAAGCCCCTGTCCTGTCAGTGCGGAAGCGTCCATACCTGAAGATGCGACTGCAATTTCCTCACATTCAATTCCTTTTGTCTTTTCTTCCAACTGCTTCTGCAGTTTTTGCAGTCCTGAAATCGTATTCGTTTTTTCATCAGGAATGACAAAAAAGCTGAACATGGAATAATTGTCCGCGCTCACGCCGAGATTGCTTGCCGCAACCGTCGCACTGCCGTCAATGACGCCGACTTTTTCGACGCCGTCAATTTTTGAGAATATATTCATTACCTGATCTGCGGTCTGATAAGCAGTTTCTTTATCGGTATCGCGGTCAAGCTGCATCATAACCATAATCTGTTCGCTTGCGCTCTGTCCGACCATTTCCAGTCCGGTTCTTGTCGCCTGATAAGTACAGATTGCCAGCAAAATGACAGCGGCGGCAAGCGGCACAACTTTAAACCGAAGGCAGAATTTCAAAGCCTTCGCATAACTATTTTTTACGCGTTCAAAAATTTTATGCTTTCTCTCATGCGTCTTTTTGAGCGCAAAAGAACTGAAGGTCGGCACTACCGTCAGCGCCACAATCAGGGACGCTACAAGCGCGTAAGTAATCGTCAGTGCAAACGGAATTAAAAGCTGGCTGACCATTCCGGTGACAAATACCATCGGAATAAACACGCAGATTGTCGTCAGCGTAGAGGCGATAATCGGCGCAGCCACCTGTTTTGCTCCCTGCACCGCCGCTCTTGCCGGCGCAATCCCTTTTCCGCGAAGCCGGTAAATATTTTCCACAACGACGATGGAATTGTCCACCAACATTCCGATACCAAGACAGAGTCCTGCGAGCGACATGATATTTAAAGTCATCTTTGAAAAATACATAATCACAATCGCAAACAGCACGCTGAACGGAATACTGAACGCAACAATCACCGTCGGTTTTACGTCTTTTAAAAACAGCGCCAGCACTACCACCGCCAGAAGCGCGCCGAACAGAATACTTGTGAGAATACTTTCAATCATCAGACTGATGTAATCCGCCTGATCAATCATCGGCGTGATTTTCAGACCGCTGTTTGCCTGTTGCATTTCATCAAAAGCGTCCCTGAGGTTTTCTGAGACCTCGCTTGTATTGGCGGTACTTGCCTTGTAAATGGAGAGCAGCACCGCTTCTTTTCCATTGATTTTTGCATAGGTTTCCCCTGCATTGTCTATCACCGTAACGTCTGCGACATCGGACAGCCTGATGGTTCCCACGCCTTTTACTTTTGTCAGCGCCATTTTTTTGAGTTCCGAAGGCTCGGTATAGTGGCTTCCTACTTTTACCAACCACTGGCTGCCCTCTTTGTCCTCGACATATCCCGCCGGCATGGAAAAGTCCTGCGCGGTAATCAGTCCTGCCAGTGTTTCCAGACTTAACAGCGTTTCGATATTGGAATTGTCAATCGCCGCCTGCTTGGACTGCTCCAACGTTTCTTTGCTCTCTTTGAGTTCCTGCTGCGCATTTTCCATCTGCGTCAGTCCCGACGCAATCTGCGCCTGTCCTGCGCCGAAGCCTGCCGCCGCGTCGAGAGAACCCTGAAACAGTTTTGACTGCTGGTCGTCCATGCCCTCCATCTGTTTGTCCATCTGGTCTACCAATGCCTGCGCGGCAGTAATCTCTGTTTTTAAATTGGCAA
Organism: uncultured Lachnospiraceae bacterium; assembly: GCA_947631665.1. Lineage (GTDB taxonomy): Bacteria > Bacillota > Clostridia > Lachnospirales > Lachnospiraceae > Eubacterium_G. The sequence continues at coordinate 22,252 of CANRMF010000017.1, forward strand.
GCTCCGTATCAATCTGCGGAATACGGGTTTCCACAATGTCGTACATCTTTTGGAGATTTTCCAGCGTGACGTCTTTGAGCTGTTCTCCGTAGCCCGCCTGCTGTGCAAAGGAAACAAACGCGTTAAATTGATCCGGATTGTCCAGTGCGTCTTTGACGCTTTCCGGAATGGTTACGCCGGTCGACGCCGCATATTGCTGCGCCTGCGTTTTCATCTGTTCTAACGCCTGATTGAGCGCCTGATAATTTTTTTCAATGCCGGCGTCCTGATAGATTTTCTTTTCTGCCTCCAATGCGCTCCTGCTTGCTTTCAGACTGTTCAGTGAAGATTCGTAAGCCGCCTTTGTCGCCTGCGCCTGAGACAGTTTGACATAGCCGTCTGCCATCTGCCGGTTTGTCTTTTCACGCGTCTGATCCAACGTATCTTTCTGTCCCTCCAGTCCGCTTTTTGCGCTGGAAAGTTCACTCTGTGCATCGTCGATTTTCTTTTGCGCGTCCGCCAGCTTCTCGTTTGTCTGATAGAGAATCTGATCGTTGATTTTTTGAATTTTCTTTTGATTTAAACGGATTTCTACCGAATCTTCCACCGTACCCGTCGCCGAAACGCTGGCTACGCCTTCCTGACGCTCCACATACGGCAGAAGGGTATCGTTCGTAAACTTTGTAATTTCTTTGATGTCTTTTCCGTCATATTCGATGCTGGCATACATCGTAGCCATCATATCCATGCTGACTTCCATAATGTTCGGCTTTCCACATTCGTCCGGCAGTTGTATGGAATCCAAAGCCTGTGAAACGCGCACCAGCCCTGCGTTCATGTCCGTATCCTCTGCAAATTCCAGCATAATCATACTGTAATTTTCTGACGAACTGCTCGTAATCTGCTCCACACCGCTGACTGTTCCAAGACGGCTTTCAAGCGTTTTTGTAATATCGCTTTCCACTTTTTCCGGACTGGCGCCCGGCTCGGTCGTAATGACTACCATATACGGCAGCTCCATCTCCGGAAACAAATCCGTCTGCATATTTGTCAGGCTCACTGCGCCGATAATCATTGCAATAATCACTGCTACAATGATAATAAAAGGTTTTTTCACACTAAACTTTGTCATTACTCTTTCCTCTCAAAAATCCATTCACTGCACTTCATTATAACACGTTTCGATTTTCGCGCAATGAAATGCAATAAAATGTAACTAAAAAAACGGTAAATAAAATGCAATATAAAAACCGGCGGCCGAATTCCAACTACAGTGAATCCAACCACCGGTTCTGATATTTTCTCACATTCTAAAAACCTGCATTAAAAAGTCTGAAATATATTTTTTTGCACTCTTGGCTTTATAGCGGACATAAACCATGACCAGCAAAAGTACGACGGCGACAATCCCGCACAGGACGATATTGTCCGTCTGCTTCTGCCATACAGAGAGTCCGAACCGCACTGCAATCAGAAGGATTGCCACAAAAACCAATGTATAAAGATAAAATCCATAGGTGAACTTTCCTTTGAGTACGGTGCTCTCCTGCTCCTTTAAAAACTTTCCGCAAAAACGTACCGGTATCGCTCCTTCGTCCGCCGAAAATTTTTCCCTTTGCAGAAAAATTTCAACTTTATCCTGCTTTGTCAGTACATTCAGATTTTTCTTTTTCCCCATTACTTTCAGGGTATTGATGATTTCGTTTTTTTCTTTTTTGGACTGAAACTGTTTCATGCTCTGCTTGCCTTAAACTGTAAATCTTCCCATCTGCGGTCAACTTCTTTTTGATATTCTTCAATCAGATGCTCATTCTCCGGCTTAAATAAATGTTTAAACCTTCCCTGCGTCCTTAAAAAGTCTTCAATCGGAAGTCTGTTTTTCGGTTCATAACTGATAATCCACTTTCCGTCAACCACCTCAAACAGCGGCCAGTAATTTGTTTCCACCGCAAGACGGCAGATTTCCATAATATCGTCCGTCTGGTATTTCCAGCCGGTCGGACATGGCGCCAGCACATTTAAAAATGCCGGCCCTTCCGTATAGATTGCTTTTTCGGATTTCTCGTGTAAATCCCTCATGCCTTTAAAGAAGGTCGTCTGCGCCACATACGGAATTTCATGCGCCGCAAGTATGGCTGTCAAATCTTTCCGGTACTGTTCTTTTCCGTTGCTCTGACTGCCTACCGGAGTCGTTGTCGTATCCGCATACATCGGCGTTGCGGAGGAACGCTGTGTACCGGTATTCATATAGGCGCCGTTGTCGTAGCAGACATATGTATAGTCCGTCCCCCGCTCCATCGCGCCGGACAAGGACTGGATTCCGATGTCATAAGTGCCTCCGTCGCCACCAAATACAATAAATTTATAGGTTTCGTCTATTTTTCCTTTTCGCTTCATCGCTTTATAAGCGCCCTCCACGCCGCTCATCGTAGAGCTTGCGTTTTCAAAAGCGCTGTGAATGTAACTGTCCTCCCATGCGACATACGGATACTGGAAAGAAGACACATTCAGACAGCCGGTCGCACAGCCGATGACCGCATGGTCTTCCGGTTTCAGACCGCGCAGCACATTTCTCGCCGCAATGGTCGCTCCACAGCCGGCGCACATACGATGTCCCGGAGCAAAACGTTCCGGTTTATTCATAATTTCTTTCAAATTATAAGCCATCTTACTTTGCCTCCCTATCTCTTAATCCCATGTATCTGTAAACCTCACCGGTCTCTCCGGTTTGCGCAATGTCCTCAAGCGTCTTATAAACGCCTTCCATATCGTCTACCGTAACGTCCCTGCCGCCAATACCATACATAATGTTGATGGCTTTTGCGCTGCAGCCTGCCGTATACATCGCCTGCATGGTTTCCGCACCGACCGGCCCGCCGTTGGTAGAGAAAGACTCGCTTCGATCCATGACGGCAACTGCCTTACAGTTTTTGAGGCTTTCTCCGATTTCCCTGCCCGGAAACGGACGGAATGAACGGATTTTTATCAGACCTGCCGCAATCCCCTGCGCTCTCATGCGGTCTGCGGCGTCTTTTCCCGCTCCCGCCGCAGAACCGATAATCACGATTGCTACTTCGGCGTCTTCCATTTTATAGGTTTCAATCAGTCCGTATTTTCTGCCGGAAATTTTTTCATATTCTGCGGCAATTTCTGTAATGACCTGCTTTGCATTTTCCATCGCATGTGCCTGCGCTTTTCTCGATTCCATATAGTAATCGGATACCGCATACGGGCCGACTGCAAAGGTTTCCTCAGTATTTAACAGATATTCCTTCGGTTCTCTTTCGCCGACAAACTGTTTTACGACATCATCTTCCAAAATCTCCATGTCGTTGACGGCATGGCTTGTGACAAAGCCGTCCTGACAAATCATAATCGGAAGCATCACGTCTGCGTGCTCCGCAATCCGGAACGCCATAACCATATTGTCATAGGCTTCCTGATTGTTTTCCGCATAGAGCTGAATCCAGCCGGAATCTCTCGCGCCCATTGTATCCGAATGGTCGCAGTTGATGTTCAACGGCCCTGTCAGCGCGCGGCATACTGCCGCCAATGCCACCGGAAGTCTGCTTGATGCCGCAACGCCAAGCACCTCCCACATAAAAGCCAGTCCTGCGGAGGAGGTCGCTGTCAGCGCTCTTGCGCCCGCTGCGGAAGCTCCCATCGCCGCAGACATGGAGCTGTGCTCGCTCTCTACCGTAATAAATTCTGTATCAACCAGTCCGTTTGCCACATAATTTGAAAAATATTGTGGAATTTCCGTAGACGGCGTAATCGGAAATGCCGGAAAAACGTCCGGATTGATTTGGCGCAGCGCAGTCGCTACCGCCTCATTTCCTGATAATAAAACTCGCTTTGGCATATTACTTCACCTCCATAGAAATTGCACCGAACGGACAGGCTTTAATGCAGATTCCACAGCCCTTGCAATGGTCATAATCGATTGCCTGCCGCTGATAATCCTTTACCGGAATTGCACTGTCCGGACAAACCGGAACGCACAGCAGACATTGTTTACATTTTTCTTCATCAATCACCGGAGCAACGCTCGTCCAGTCGCCTGTGATAAACTCTTTCGTCGTTCCACAGCCCACAATGGTATTTCCTCTGGTCACGTCCTGCCATGCGACGTCCTGCCCCAGCTTTGTAATATCTGATTTTGCCATTTACTGAACCTCCTTTAATGCTTTTTTCAGCGCGTTCATGTTGCCCTCGATGACTTCCGGCTTCTTTGCAAATTTATGCTCGAAAGAACCCTGCATTTCTTTTAAGAATGTTTCATCGTCAATCACGCCGGTCACTTTGACAATCGCTGCCAGCATCGGTGTGTTCGGAAAGTTTTTTCCGAGTGTATCAATCGCAATCTGTCTTGCGTCAATCGTATAGACTTTTCCTTCATAGCCTTTGAGAAACGGTATAATTTCCTCTTTGCTTTTTGCTGTGTTAATTAAAATCGCGCCGTCTTTGCGGAGACCTTTCGTCACATCAACACATTCCAACAGCGTTTCATCTACAACGACGACATACTGCGGGTCATAGATATTGGAATGAACGCGGATCGGCTTGTCGCTGATTCTGTCATACGCAGTAATCGGCGCGCCCATTCGCTCCGGCCCGTATTCCGGAAATCCCTGTGCGTTTTTTCCGGTCTTAAACGCCACTTCCGCTAAAAGAAGCGCCGCTGTTTTCGCGCCCTGTCCGCCGCGACCATGCCATCTGATTTCAAGAGTATTGCTCATATCTTTTTCCTTCTTTTTCTTTTCTTATCTGAATTGATTGTATCGGACGTCCGAAAACCGACGCCGATATTTTTGCTGTGTCGTTAAAAACACGCAATTTTTATTATATCAAAGGTTGTCGCATTTTCAAGTTTTTTGTGCGAACCTTGTGGATATATTGACAAATTATAAATTCTAAGATAGGCTCTTGATATGATAAAAATACGAATTGGAACAGAGAATGATAAACAAAAATTAACAGACACTTATCCCTATGTAAAAAATGTAATCGGGGAAAATGGATATCTCCTGCTTGCAGAAAATGAAAATGAAACCGTTGGTTTTTTATGGGCTTTTAAAAGGAAAATACCGGCACCGGTAGAACGGGAAGAATTATTTATCAATGTTATAGATGTAATCCATACCAATTTACAAAGAAAAGGATTGGGTTCTAAAATGGTGCAGGAAATTATTAAGATTGCAAGAACTGAAAAAGTATATCAGGTTCGCGCATATTGTGAGATTGAGAATATTTCTTCGCACTCTTTATGGATTAAAAACAATTTTTCAATCAGTCCAATCACCATGCCTGACGGTACTATTTCCGGCTCTTTTGTCAGTTATGTTTTATAAACGCATAATACGTCAACAGATGTACACACTCAAAAACCGGAAAGCCGAAACGAATACCTACCAGAGAAACTAATACCCGCGTACGGAAAAACTGTTTTCCTGTCTGGTATCCATAGACTTTGCTTCTATCGTATCAATGTCAATATAGCGCTGCTGCTTTAACTGTATAATCATCTGGTCAATATCCTCCAACGTACCCTGTACTTCCATCTCGACGCGCCCGTCATAGCAGTTGCGCACCCAGCCGGTCAGTCCCAAAGACTGCGCAATATAATACGCCTTATAGCGGAAACCGACGCCTTGCACCCTGCCTGAGAAAAATAGATGCTTCCTGATTTTATTCATTTTTAATCCTCCCTGTCTTTGAATTGAAAAAAGCTGCGTATATTCCATACGCAGCCAAAACAATAACTTCCACTTTCGGTAGGACTCACCGCTTTTATAACTTCCACTTTCGGTAGGACTCACCGCTTTTATGACTTCCACTCTCGGTAGGACTCACCGCTTTTATAGGAATAATTTAAAATCACTCACAAAATAATCGCCATATCTTTATTAGATATTTACTTGTTCAAGAATTCATATAAAAGTGTTGGAGAAAGTATTACCGGCTTTTTAATATCCGATTCTAAAAAATCTTTATCTCCTGTCACAAGAACATCTACATCATTATATAATGCATCACTTAAAACCGGAATATCCTTCTTATCTCTTACGGTTCCAAGTTCTTCTCCTGCACTCCTGCAAAACACAAAATCTAATGTTCGATAAAGAGAATAAACTTTTTCAACCTTTGCCGGCCATTTCATTTCAAGTTTATCCTTAAATTCTTTATCCACATACTCTGAAACATATATATAATGCTTCGACTTAAATAATTCCTGCAACAATTCCCCTGCTTTTCCCCCAAACACAAATGCTGAAATCAGCACATTCGTGTCCAACATGATTTTCATAAGCCCATTCTTTCCCTTCTAAACTCAGCCATGTCTTTAATCATACTCTCCTCAGAATCCCAGCCCTGATCATCGGAAAACATACCCTGAATCTCTTTTAATGTTGTAACACTTTTCTGCGCTCTTTCTGTTTTCCTAGAGTTTGAAAGAAATTCAATAAACCTAATTGCCACGTCGTAATCATCATCATTTAATGTACTGAGTAAATTATCAACTGTTACTGCTTTTGGTGACATAATGCTTACCTCCTTCATCTCTTTTTATTTATTATAACGAATATTTTGCGATTATACTACCATTTCTTTTCTTTTAAAAAATACAATTATTTTTGCCACGAAGTATATGTTCTTTTTTATCATAAATACTTTCGGATAAAATATCTATTGCTTGAATAAACAAAATATTTTCCTTATTTTTGTATATCATTACATAAATTGCATTTTAAATGTTACTTATTTTAATTATAAAAGTTTATGTAAACCTGATTGAACTTTTTTTAATTTTCGTGCAACAATTTCCAAAATATACTACACTATATCTGTGAAGGTATTAAAGCTTTATTACCAGATAAAGAGGTAGCGATATGACATACGACAGAAAATATGTAATTGCTTCGATGGAAGGCGACCAGACGGCATTTGCCCTGCTCTATGATGAGATTTATTCTGATTTGTACCGCATGGCAGTTTATATGTCGGGCAGTACGGCTGTTGCCGAAGACCTTGTGAGTGAGACAGTTCTTGCGGCATATCAGGGAATTGCCGGTTTGAAATCGCCGGATTCATTTGAAGCATGGATTTTTAAAATCCTTTCCACTACGGTAAGACGGAGTTTCCACCGGAAATATCACAGTTTTTCCATCTACAATCCAAACGCCGTAACGCCGGATTGCATTGCGCAAAAGGGATTGGATTTGACCGGCAATGAAATTGTAAAAATGGATTTGCTTCGGGCAGTTGCAAAATTAAAGCATACAGACCGTCTGATTATTTCCCTGTGCGTACTGGAGGGGTATTCAAGCCGCGAGGTTTCTCAAATTCTTTCCATGAACGCAGCAACCGTCCGATCCCGTCTGAACCGCAGCCTGAAAAAATTGAGAAATGAATTGGAGGAACATGGTTATGAGTAAATACTTTCATCAGGATATCGAACAGGAAAATCAAGAAATTGCCGACAGGCTCTTGGCGGAAAGTCAGAATATTCCGATTCCGGAACATCAACCGTTGGAGGAACTGTTAAGCGGTACAAAGAGAAGTATTCCTGAGGAAAAAACGCCGCAGAAATTCCGGCAGAATAAAAAGAAGGCGACCGCGCTTGCTGCCTGTCTGCTGCTTCTGGTTGGTATCGGAAGTATGCAGTTTGTAAAACAGGCTGCAGACAACGCTTCCCTTACTGAAAGAGCCTCTGTTTCATTGGCAGAGAACGCCACAGACGACATTCCTGCGCGCATGGCGACAGATTATGACCAAATTTATAAAGCATTTCAAAATACTGTTTTTGCCGCTTCCTTTTCCCAATCAGGCAGTCATGATATTGCCAAAGAATCTCTCTCAAAGACCGGCCTGATGGATACATCGTCTGCTACCGGCATGGATTACAGCACCACGAATGTACAGACAGACGGAATTGACGAGGACGACTTGGCAAAAACTGACGGGACGTATATTTACTCCGTCAAACAAACCGACCGGAAAAGTATCATTTACATTACAAAGGCAGAAAAAACGGCCACCCGCACGATATCTTCCATAACGGTTTCCCGTTTGCCAAAAAAAAGCAGCGACGCGGTAACGTTTCATGGAATTTACCTTTATGACCACTATCTGGCTGCTCTCTACACCAGAAATCAGTATGACACAAAAAAAGACATACAAAATATTAACCCTTTTATTCAGTCGTCCTTTTCAAAAACCGATGATGTTTTATACCCGTCCAAATCAACCGTTATCATAAAAGTTTATGATATCGCGGACAGGGCAGATCCAAAACTGCTGCACACAAACCGGCAGGAAGGCTCTTACGTTTCTTCCCGAATGAAAGACGCCCATTTATACACCGTCACTGCAAAATCTGCCGATATCTCTGAAAAAGTTTTTGATTATCCGGCCGCATATAATGATGAATATACTGCTTTCTATTATGATGAAACCTGTATTCCGGAAATTAACGGGGAAAAAATTCCGGCAAAAAATATTTATCTGCCGAATAAGATTGACGTTGCCGGATTCAGCATTGCAACCGTTCTCGATGTAACGGACAGCTCTGACTTTCAAAATCTGGTTTCCGTTGCCGGAACATGCGACCAGATTTATGTCAGCGCCGACAACCTGTATCTGATTAACAACTATTACGACACTGTGGATTTATCCGAAGAAGAAAATCCATTTCAGAATAAGAAGCTTAAAAAGGGACGTTTGGTGGAAGAAGATCTCCGCAATTTAAAAAAGCAGATTCAAGACGCCAATCCCGATATTTCCATTGAAAATATCAAAGAAGAAGTCTACCGCAGGGATATCGAGTCGGTTTCTTTCGTCAACATTGTAAAATACCGCTATGACAAAGACCGGCTTTCCTTTGTGGCGGAGAACAATTTTGCCGGTACTGCTTACAACAACTTATTTTTTGATGAAAAAGAAGACTATCTGCGCTTTGTATCTTCAGTAGAACCGGAGTTTCACGCGGGATTTCAAATCAACCTGTATGATGAGAAAAACCGTCTGCTGAATTCTTATTACGAAAGCCGCAGATATCAAGATGAGCCGCTTACTTCGCAGGTGACGGTGCTTGACGGGAATTTAAACCGGATTGCGCTGATTGACCATCTGGCAAAGGGGGAAACGCTGTATGCCGCGCGCTATCTGGGCGATTACGGATACTTTGTGACGTTTGAAGAAACAGATCCCCTGTTTTGTGTAGATTTCAGCGACATCAGAAATCCAAAAATCACAGCCAAGCTGAAGCTTCCGGGCTACTCCTCCTATCTCGGATTTTATGGCAGTGACCTGCTCTTGGGGTTCGGCGCTGAAGATAAAGATGACCGCTCGTTACTGAAGCTTGAAATGTACGACGTTTCCAATGGAAATGCCCTCCGGCAGGCGAAGCGGTATGTCGGAAAAAAAGACGCCTACTCCCCTGCACTTTATGACTACAAAGCGCTTCTGACAGACGCAGGAAAAAATCTCATCGGCTTTTATTATGATGACGATATCGGCAGTGGAAATGAATATGTCCTGCAGTCTTATTACGCGCTGTATTCGTACAAAAACAAAAAGTTTTCGCGCATTGCAAACATTCCTCTGAAAGATTGTCAGTCAGACAATATTAAGGGACTCTATATCGGGCATTATTTCTATGTCGTTGACTGTGATTATGGCATTTACGCTTTTGACCTTATGAAGCCTGAATTTTATCAGACGAATGAATTTTCCGCGCCAGATAAATAAACGGAGTATCCGCAAGGCTTGTGAAAATAAAAATCACATAACTTGAGATGACAATACTCCAAAGCGTTTTGAGGTCATAAACGCCGGCAAAAGCTCCTGTGGTAAACAGCAGATTGTTTAAAAACTGTGAAATCAGTGTAGAACCGTTATTTCTGACCCAGAGATATTTTTTGCTGTCGCCGCAGAGCTTTTCCGTAAAGTTCCACCACTTGTGATATGCCCAGACGTCAAACCGCTGTACAATGGCATAGACAATCAGGCTTGCCAGCATTGTACGGGGAGTGTTGGAAAAAATTGCTTTCATCGAGGTCATTGCCTGATCGGAAGCGGCCGGCGTATATAAAAGCCACCACTGGGAAAATACGATAAAGGCAATGGACGTGGCAACGCCGATATTCACCGCTCTTTTTGCATCGCTCTTTCCATAAATTTCGCTGATAATGTCCGTTACCAGAAACGTTGATGCAAACAGCACGTTTCCCAGCGTCATCTCCATTCCAAAAGCCTTAACTAAAATCAGCACTTCAATATTCGCCGCGATTGTCGCGATTGCCGTAAAACAGTACAAGCCCTGTTTTCCAAATAATTTAAAAAATAAAAGTTCTGCTCCGTAAATAATAAATACAGATAAAATCAGTAAAATTTCGTTGTTCATTTTCTTTCTGCTCCTTTGTATATTCTTTTCATGACATTGTTTTGAGATAGAACTATGAAAGCGCCGTTTTTTTACATAAAAACTCCGCAATCATAAACAGGGCAGTCCGTACAAACAAAAAAAGAGTTCCTGTACTAAGGAACTCTTTTTGATACACTTCAATGAGAACAAAAATGAACCGGCCGGTTCATTTTTGCTTCAGCCCTTAGTTTTGTTTATAGACAGGATGGTTCCGAACTGTCTGTTATTTTATTCCGTTACTTCTGATGGCTCCTCAACAATTTCGGAAACTTCCATTTCCTCTGCTTCTTCCATTTCGCCGAGTTCGAGGATATCTTCTTCCCCAAGCGTTGGAATAGCGCTGCCTGTGTCGAGTTTTACTCCGTTATAACGTTTCATGCCGGTTCCTGCCGGAATCAGTTTACCAATCAGAACATTTTCCTTAATGCCGAGCAGCGGATCTACCTTGCCCTTAATTGCGGCATCGGTCAGCACTCTTGTCGTCTCTTGGAAAGAGGCTGCGGACAGGAATGAATTGGTAGCCAGAGAAGACTTCGTAATACCCAGCATAATCTGTGTACCGGACGCCGGCTCTTTTCCTTCCGCTACAAGTTTTTCGTTGACTTCATTAAATTCTAACACATCAACGGTAATTCCCGGAAGGTAGTTGGAATCTCCGGCTTCGTCAACGCGGATTTTCTTTAACATCTGACGTACAATCACTTCGATATGCTTGTCATTGATGTCTACACCCTGCAGACGGTAAACCTTCTGTACTTCGCGGATCATATAATCCTGTACTGCGCGAAGTCCTTTAATGCGAAGCAGGTCATGCGGATTGATACTTCCTTCTGTCAGCTCGTCGCCCGCCTCGATGGTTCCGCCATCGGTAATCTTCGGATTCATTCTGGAACCATAAGGAATCAGATATGCCTTTTCCTCTCCGGTTTCCGGATTTGTCACGATAATCTCGCGTTTCTTCTTGTTTTCCTTAATTTCCGTTCTTCCGCCAAATTCTGAAAGAATTGCAAGACCTTTCGGCTTTCTTGCCTCAAACAATTCCTCTACTCTCGGAAGACCTTGTGTGATATCGTCACCTGCCACACCACCGGTATGGAAGGTTCTCATCGTAAGCTGTGTACCCGGCTCGCCGATGGACTGCGCTGCAATGATACCAACTGCCTCGCCAACCTGCACTCTCTGACCGGTTGCCATGTTTGCGCCGTAACACTTCGCACAGACACCGATACGGGAACGGCAGGTAAGAATGGTACGGATTTTTACTTTTTCCACGCCGGTTGCCACAATCTTTGCGGCTCTCTTTGGCGTAATCATATGATTTACTTTGACAATCATATTGCCGTCTGCATCATAGATTGTCTCCGCAGCAGTTCTTCCGGTAATTCTCTCCTCCAGCGTCTCTACGACTTCATTTCCATTCATCAGGGTTTCAATTTCCATATAGGAAATATCATCTCTACCCTCGCAGCAGTCCACATCGCGGATAATTAAATCCTGTGATACGTCTACCAGACGTCTGGTCAGGTAACCGGAATCGGCGGTACGGAGCGCCGTATCAGACAGACCTTTACGGGCACCATGCGCTGAAATAAAGTACTCCAATACGTCAAGACCTTCTCGGAAGTTTGACTTAATCGGAAGTTCGATGGTTTTACCGGTTGTATCCGCCATCAGTCCACGCATACCTGCGAGCTGTTTAATCTGCTGGTTGGAACCACGCGCGCCGGAATCCGCCATCATATAGATGTTGTTATATCGATCAAGACCACCAAGCAAGGCGTCGGTCAATTCATCATCGGCTTTCTGCCATGTTCCGATAACTTCCCGATATCTTTCTTCGTCTGTCATAAATCCACGCCGGTAATTCTTTGTAATCTGTTCTACGGTCGCCTCCGCGTCGGCAAGAATCTGCTTCTTGGACTCCGGAATCGTCATATCGGAAATGGAAACGGTCATTGCCGCCTGCGTCGAATACTTATATCCCATTGCCTTGATGTCGTCTAACACTTCTGCGGTCTTTGTTGCGCCATGGTTATTGATTACTTTTTCCAAAATCTGTTTGAGCTGTTTCTTTCCTACATGGAAATCCACTTCAAATTTCAGATAATCCTCATCACTCTCTCTTTTAACAAATCCCAAATCCTGTGGAAGAATTTCGTTAAAGAGGCAGCGTCCCAAAGTCGTGTCAATAATACCCGTAACGGTCTTTCCCTCTGCATTGTACACAGTTCTCTTTACTTTAATTCTCTGATGAAGGGAAATATCCCCATTTTCATATGCTAAAATTGCCTGATTGACAGAACTGTAAGAGTGTCCTAAAACATCTTGCGGCAGACAGATGACTACCCTGTCAATATCCTGATATTTGATATAATCTGAAGTTGTAATCTTTCCTTCGTTGATGGCTTTGATGATTTCCGCATCATTCTTGTAAGTTTTCGCTCTGGAAGACACTTTTGACGCAATCTGTTCGTCACCGGAATAATCCACCATCTTTTCCATCGTCAGATAGTAAATACCAAGCACCATATCCTGTGAAGGCACTGCCACCGGTGCGCCGTCAGACGGTTTCAAAAGGTTGTTCGGTGAAAGCAGTAAAAATCTGCACTCTGCCTGCGCTTCCACAGAAAGCGGAAGATGCACAGCCATCTGGTCACCGTCGAAGTCGGCGTTAAATGCCGTACATACGAGCGGGTGAAGTTTAATCGCCTTGCCCTCTACAAGAATCGGCTCAAATGCCTGAATACCAAGTCTGTGCAATGTAGGCGCGCGGTTTAACATTACCGGGTGCTCTTTAATGACATCTTCTAAAACGTCCCAAACCTCTGTTTCCAGACGCTCTACCATTTTCTTTGCGCTCTTAATATTGTGTGCAATTCCCTTCAGTACCAGTTCTTTCATTACGAAAGGCTTGAACAGCTCAATTGCCATTTCTTTCGGAAGACCGCACTGATAAATCTTCAACTCCGGCCCAACGACAATAACGGAACGTCCTGAATAGTCAACACGCTTACCAAGAAGGTTCTGACGGAACCGTCCCTGCTTACCTTTGAGCATATCGGAAAGAGATTTCAGGGCTCTGTTGCCCGGGCCTGTCACAGCCCTTCCTCGTCTTCCGTTGTCAATCAGCGCGTCCACTGCCTCCTGAAGCATTCTCTTTTCATTGCGGACAATGATTTCCGGAGCGCCCAGTTCGAGCAGACGGTTTAAACGGTTGTTTCTGTTAATAATTCTTCTGTACAAATCGTTCAGGTCAGAGGTTGCAAATCTGCCGCCGTCCAACTGAACCATTGGCCGCAAATCCGGCGGGATAACCGGTATTACGTCCATAATCATCCACTCCGGTCTGTTCCCGGAATTTCTGAACGCTTCAAAAACCTCCAGTCGTTTTACGAGCTTTGCTCTCTTTTGTCCGGTAGCTTCAAATAATTCTTCTTTTAATTCCTGCGCTTCCTTATCAAGGTCAATCGCCTGAAGCAATTCCTTGATGGATTCCGCGCCCATTCCGACTCTGAACTTTCCTTCAAATTCGTCGTAAGCTTCCCTGTATTCTTTTTCCGTCAACACCTGCTTGTATTCCAGCGTGGTATCCATCGGATCCAATACAATATAAGAAGCAAAATATAATACTTTTTCCAGCACTCTCGGTGAAATGTCAAGAATCAATCCCATTCTGGAAGGAATTCCCTTAAAGTACCAGATATGAGATACCGGTGTGGCAAGTTCCACACAGCCCATACGCTCTCTACGGACGCTGGCTTTGGTGACTTCCACGCCGCAGCGGTCGCAGACGACGCCCTTATATCTGATTTTCTTGTACTTACCGCAATGACATTCCCAGTCCTTGCTCGGCCCGAAAATCTTTTCGCAGAACAGACCGTCCTTTTCCGGCTTTAAGGTTCTGTAATTGATTGTCTCAGGCTTTGTCACCTCACCGCGAGACCATTCTCTGATTTTTTCAGGTGATGCAAGACCAATTTTTATTTTGTCAAATGACACCTGCTCACTAACATGATTGTCTGCCATATCAAATCTCCCTTCTTATATTATTCTTCCACACCTAAATCTACGGTCTGGAGTTCTTCGCCTACAAATTCCTGCGTCTGGAAGCCTGCCTGTTCAAATTCGCGGCTTCCTTCCTGCTTCTGGCTGTAATTCTTTTCACTGTTTAAGATAGAATTAAAGTTTGTATCGCCATAATCTGTGCTTTCTTTGAGTTCAACTTCGTTGTCATTCTCATCTAAGACTTTAACGTCCAGTGCCAATGACTGAAGTTCCTTAATCAGCACCTTGAAGGATTCAGGAATACCCGGCTGAGGGATATTTTCACCCTTGATAATTGCTTCATAAGTTTTTACACGTCCGACAACGTCATCAGACTTTACGGTCAGGATTTCCTGCAATGTGTAAGATGCGCCATATGCCTCAAGCGCCCAAACTTCCATCTCTCCAAATCTCTGTCCGCCGAACTGCGCCTTACCGCCAAGCGGCTGCTGTGTTACAAGGGAGTACGGGCCTGTGGAACGCGCATGAATTTTATCGTCTACCAGATGGTGCAGTTTCAGATAATGCATGAAACCGATAGTAACCGGATTGTCAAAATAATCGCCGGTACGTCCGTCGCGCAGACGTACTTTTCCGTCGCGGTTAATCGGAACGCCTTTCCATTCTTCCCGATGGTCGAGATGACTTCCGAGATATTCCATAACCTCCGGTTTCAAAATATCCTGATATTTCTTCTTGAAGTCTTCCCACTCTGTATTTGCATAATCGTTGGCAAGTTCAAGCGTATCCATAATGTCAATTTCGTTTGCACCGTCAAATACCGGTGTGGAAATATTAAAGCCTAATACCTTTGCGGCCAGACTCAAATGAATTTCAAGTACCTGACCGATATTCATACGGGAAGGAACGCCTAACGGATTTAATACGATATCCAGCGGACGCCCGTTCGGAAGGAACGGCATATCTTCTACCGGAAGCACTCTGGAAACAACACCTTTGTTACCATGACGTCCCGCCATCTTATCACCTACGGAAATCTTTCTCTTCTGCGCAATATAAATGCGGACGGATTCATTAACTCCCGGCGCCAGTTCGTCGCCGTTTTCCCTCTTGAATACCTTAGCGTCCACAACAATACCGGATTCGCCATGCGGTACTTTGAGAGAGGTATCTCTTACTTCTCTTGCTTTCTCACCAAAGATTGCGCGGAGCAGCCTCTCCTCCGGCGTCAGTTCCGTTTCGCCCTTCGGCGTTACTTTGCCGACTAAGATATCGCCGGCGCGAACCTCAGCGCCAATGCGGATAATACCGCGTTCGTCCAAATCTTTTCTTGCGTCGTCGCCGACACCCGGAACATCATTGGTGATTTCTTCCGGCCCTAACTTGGTATCTCTGGCTTCTGTCTCGTATTCTTCAATATGGATTGATGTATAAACATCGTCCTGTACTAATCTTTCGCTTAATAAAACTGCGTCCTCGTAGTTATAACCTTCCCATGTCATAAAACCAATCAACGGGTTTTTACCGAGCGCGATTTCACCGTTTGAGGTAGAAGCGCCGTCAGCAATGACTTCCCCTGCCTCGACATGGTCGCCCTTAAATACGATAGAGCGCTGGTTGTAACAGTTGGACTGGTTACTTCTCTGGAATTTCAGCAGTTTGTAGGTTTCCTTTTCTCCGTCGTCATCATACTGAATCGTAATTTCCTGCGAAGTGGAACGGATTACCGTACCCGCTTTCTTTGCAACGACGCAGACGCCGGAATCGACTGCCGCCTTCGTCTCCATACCGGTACCAACCACCGGAGCCTCCGTTGTCATAAGCGGAACTGCCTGACGCTGCATGTTGGAACCCATCAGCGCGCGGTTTGCATCGTCATTCTGCAAAAACGGTATCATGGCTGTTGCCACAGAGAATACCATTCTTGGAGATACGTCCATCAAGTCAATTCTTCTCTTATCAAACTGGGAAGTTTCTTCTTTAAAACGTCCGGATACATTATTATTTACAAAATGTCCGTCTTCGTCTAACGGTTCGTTCGCCTGCGCAACGATATAGTTATCTTCCTCGTCAGCAGTCAGATAAACGACCTCGTCCGTTACTCTCGGATTTTCGGCATCGCTTCTGTCTACAATACGATAAGGCGCCTCCACAAATCCGTATTCATTTAATCTCGCAAA
Organism: uncultured Lachnospiraceae bacterium; assembly: GCA_947631665.1. Lineage (GTDB taxonomy): Bacteria > Bacillota > Clostridia > Lachnospirales > Lachnospiraceae > Eubacterium_G. The sequence goes on from CANRMF010000017.1 coordinate 38,842, forward strand.
AGAAGCAAACGAGTTAATCAGACCGATGTTCGGTCCTTCAGGCGTCTCAATCGGACACATTCTGCCGTAATGCGTATAGTGAACGTCGCGCACCTCAAATCCGGCGCGGTCTCTTGAAAGACCACCCGGCCCCAAAGCGGACAGACGTCTCTTGTGCGTCAGCTCGCCGAGCGGGTTGTTCTGATCCATGAACTGTGACAACTGGGAACTTCCGAAAAATTCTTTGACCGCAGCAGTCACCGGTTTAATGTTAATCAATGTCTGTGGAGATATGCCTTCCAAATCCTGCGTCGTCATTCTCTCGCGGACAACTCTCTCCATTCTGGAAAGACCAATGCGGTACTGGTTCTGAAGCAGTTCTCCGACTGCGCGGATACGTCTGTTGCCCAAATGGTCAATATCGTCCTGTGAACCGATACCATATTCGATATTCATACAGTAATTGATGGAAGCAAAAATATCCTCTTTTGTAATGTGCTTTGGAATCAACTCATGCACATTTCTTCTGATGGCTTCTTTTAAGTCTTCCTCGGTCTCATTTTCTTCCAGAATTTCAGCGAGTACCGGATAGTAAACGTCCTCATTGATTCCGAGCTCTTTGCAGTCAAAATCAACATAGGAAGAAATATCAACCATCATATTGGACAGCACCCTCTCATTTTTGGTGTCTGTCTGAATGACAACATAAGGAACTGCCGCATTCTGAATTTCAATTGCCAGTTCTTTGGAAACCGTCGTTCCTGCCTGCGCAAGCACTTCACCGGTAGTCGTATCAATAACGTCTTCCGCGAGAACATGGCCTTTAATACGGTTTTTATATGCTAACTTTTTATTATATTTGTAACGTCCTACACGCGCCAGATCATATCTTCTGGCGTCGAAAAACATTCCTGCAACAATGGATTCTGCGCTGTCGACACTCAACGGCTCACCCGGACGGATTTTTTTGTAGAGTTCCAACAGACCTTCTTCATAATTTGTACTCGGATCTTTTTCAAGGGTTGCGGTAATTTTTGCTTCCTCACCGAACAATTCCTGAATTTCCGCATTGGTGCCCACGCCAAGTGCTCTGACAAGCACTGTCACCGGCACTTTTCTGGTTCTGTCCACACGCACATAAAATACGTCGTTAGAATCTGTCTCGTACTCTAACCACGCGCCGCGATTTGGAATCACCTGTGAAGTATAAAGTTCCTTTCCCACTTTGTCATGCGCAATGACATAATAAATGCCCGGCGAACGGACAAGCTGGCTGACAATAACACGTTCCGCGCCGTTAATGACAAACGTACCCGTTTCCGTCATCAGAGGCAGATCGCCCATAAAAATGTCATGCTCGGTAAATTCTCCGGTTTCCTTATTATGCAGTCTGACTTTTACTTTCAGCGGAGCCGCATAGGTAGCGTCCCGATCCTTACATTCCTCGATGGAATATTTTTTGTCCTCCTCGCAAAGTCTGAAATCAACAAACTCAAGGCTTAAATTCTGTCCATAGTCCTCGATTGGGGAAATATCGTCCAATACTTCTTTCAGACCAGCCGTTAAAAACCAGTTGTAGGAATCCCTCTGAACTTCAATCAGATTTGGCATTTCCAGCACTTCTTTCTGTCTGGAATAGCTCATACGAATACCTTTTCCTGCTTTCACAGGGGTGATTCTGTTTTTCTCCATTGACATTACACTCCTTGTCTTTATTTTCTAAGTTTTTTACTGCATTTTGCTTTATTTTGTTAAGTAAAATGCCCCTTTTTACCTGTCAAAAGGGCGCACTTCACCTATTGGTGCAGCATAGCAAATTTCACTTTACCACTTTCCGAAAGAGATGTCAAGATAAAAGAGAAAATTCTGATTGCGGATAAAAACGGACACCTTGCAGGTGCCCGTTTTTGCAAAAAAATAAGCGCGAGACGGGGATCGAACCCGCGACCCCCTCCTTGGCAAGGAGGTGCTCCACCACTGAGCCACTCGCGCATTGTCTGTGCGTTTCACACGCAAGAGATATGATACTATAAATTGAAAAAGATGTCAACACATTTTTTAACGCTTCCCTGATTCTGTTATTTCGAGTCATTTGTAAAAGTTAATTCCACCTCCAAAATACCAAACATGGAATTAACTATCTCCAAAAATAATGGTGGAATT
>CANRMF010000018.1 GCA_947631665.1 uncultured Lachnospiraceae bacterium
AACAAATGTGACTGTTCAAGAGAAAAAAGCAAGTTAAAATTTGCCTCTTGACAAAGGTCACTTCATAACAGGAGGAATAACAGATGCATAATTGTTTAGTCGCGCAGTCCGGAGGGCCTACGGTCGCAATCAATTCAAGTCTTGCCGGCGTCATTCAGGGCGCCATTGACAGCAGACAGTTTGACAGGGTTTATGGCTCTTTGAACGGAGTGCAGGGATTACTGAACGGAAAACTGATGGATTTATCCCAAAAGACAGAAGAAATTCCGATGTTTATTGAACTTCTCAAAAAATCACCGTCCATGTATCTCGGCTCATGCCGTTACCAGCTGCCGGATTATACAGATGACGATGCGCCTTATGCTTTTATTTTCAATAAATTCAAACAGTTCGACATCGGAGCGTTTTTTTATATCGGCGGAAACGATTCTATGGATACGGTAGCAAAGTTAAGCGCCTACGCAAAACAGATTAACAACCCGATTAAAATTATCGGAATTCCGAAGACCATCGACAACGACCTCTGTGTCACAGACCACACTCCGGGTTATGGCTCTGCCGCAAAATATATTGCGTCTACCCTGCTTGAAATCGGACATGATACGTCCATCTATCCGATTAACAGCGTGACGATTGTGGAAATTATGGGAAGGGACGCCGGCTGGCTGACCGGCGCGTCTGCGCTTGCCCGCAACGAATACAATTCTGCGCCGCACCTGATTTACCTTCCGGAGGTGCCTTTCCATGAAACGGAATTTATCGAAGACGTCAAATCTGCCCTTAAAAAATACAACAATATTGTCATTGCAGTTTCAGAGGGAATTAAAGATGAAAGCGGACGCTACATCAGCGCCACGTCTGCGGTGGAAGATACTTTCGGGCACAGCCAGCTCAGCGGTACCGGAAAATGTCTTGAATATATTATCAAACAAAATCTTCAGGTGAAGGTTCGCTCGGTGGAAATTAACATTCTGCAGAGAAGCGCTGCGCACCTGTCCTCTGTCACCGATATCGGCGAGGCGTTCCGTCTTGGTATGCACGCCGTAAAGACGGCTATTGAAGGAAAAACCGGCATCATGGTCACTGCTGTGCGCCGGACAAATAATCCCTATGTCGTTGACATGGGAGAGACCGATGTCAAAAATGTCGCCGGTCTGATTAAGCATGTCCCAAGAGAATGGATTAACGAGCGCGGGAATGATGTGACGCAGGACTTTATAGATTACGCCTATCCGTTGATTTTAGGCGAACCGGTTGTAAAATACCAGCGCGGTATTCCGGATTACCTGAACATCTCCCATTTATATCCAAATCCGTAATGTAACAAACGGACGCCACTGATAATCAGGGCAAAAAAATGCGGCTTACCTTTTTAACAGTAAACCGCATTTTTTATTTTATCGGGATTTCATCTTAAAGTCCAAGTCCGATGCCCGCATTTTTAATCTGGTTCATATATGTAATGAATAAAGTCGTAAGGTCGGAAGCATTTTCCGGAATCAACGCATCAATCTGAGCGCTTCCCTCCTGAACCTCTGAGTTCATTGCAACGCTTACCGTAAAATCTAAATCATCACTATCCACCGTAATATCTCCGGTGTCAAAATTCATTACCGCTTTCCGTTCTCCCTCGTCTCCCGTTATGGAAACTTCGCCGGCAATATCGGCTTTGGAGTCTTTGATTGCGCGAATCATGGTATCTCTTTCGCCGCTGATCTTTTTAACAACGTCTTTTACATCAGAAGTATCCTGTTTGATAGTTTCAAACTGCTGCCCTCTCGCACTGTCTTTTCCATAGAACGTAATACAGTAATCCAGAATTTTTCCGTACAGTTCTTCGAGATGATTGTCACAGAATGAAATCAGTTCGTCTACCGCTTTATCTGCGTTTTCTTCATTGACGGTAATCGTATAGCTGTCGCCGTCCGTTCCCTGAATTTCCTTGAAACTGTCATTAAGTATATCAAAAATCTCATTGGATAACGTCAAACTCTCTGTTTTAACTTTGGACATATCCGGAAAACTTTCTCCCGTCGCTTCTGCCAGCTTCTTTATATCCAGAGAAACCGTTCCAGTAATCCCCATCTGTCCCAATACCATTTCGAGATCGCCGACCATGCTCTCGTCAATCGTTTTGACAAAATCGACAATGGACTGGACATCTATGTATAACATAGAGCCGTTAATCGCAATTGTCGTAACTTCCTGATAGTCGTTTTCCCCTGATTTTGCAGAAATTTTTACAACCTGCTTTGTCTCCGTTTCGACGGTGGACTCTAATTTAATTTTCAAATCAACCTTTCCGTCTTCGGATAAAAACTGCTCCGGAATCTGCTCCTGCTGCAAATCAAGCTTAACTCCCATTTCCATAGTGGAAGTTCCGCTTTCTATTGTGGATAACTTTTGAACTTCCTTAAAAAATGTACTGTTGCTTTCTTCTTTGCTGCCACAGCCGCTCAATAACGTCATCACCATCACCAGCGCCATAACAACGGACATCAATTTTCTTTTCATCGTTTTTCTCCTTATCAATCGTTTTTTGCATTGCTCCAGAAATCTACCGGTTCGTAATCCCTGAGAGCGACTAAATACCCCTGCATATCAAGTTCTTTTTGGATTTCATCTAGCGTATCTTCTGAATCTGCGCTCACTGTATGGTAGTGATACTGTGATGTAATCTGCTCAAGGGGTACGGAAACGCCTCCGTTAATACCATCTACATATTTTTTTGCGTCGCGTCGGGATTTAATATTCATCTCTACTCTCACAACGCCGTAAATTTTGTGGTATACAAAAACATCTTCGACTCTGCCGCCGCAGTCCACAATCAGATTTAATTCTTCAAGCATTTTTTCCGGACTGTGTTTTACTTTAAACACCCTTTGCAGATTTCCTTTTATCTGCAGAATATAGCCTTTGTGCGTCGATATTATATCATAATTCGCCGCCCTTAGTAAAGCAATATCCTGTACAATTACCTGCCGGCTCACCTGAAAATTCTGGGCAAGTTTCGTCCCTGATACCGCTCCGTCGCTCTCCTGCAGTATTTTTAATAAATTCTCCCTTCTTTTTTCTCCGCTCATCTGATACCTCACTTAAATTCTATGAAGATTTTTCAATGATATGTCCATAATCGGAGCCGAATGTGTCAATGCGCCGCTGGAAATGTAATCCACGCCCAAATCAATCAGTTTTGCAATATTTTCCTTCGTTACATTTCCTGAAACTTCAATTTCCGCTCTGCCGGAAATGAAATCCACCGCCTGCTTCATTGTATCGTGGCTCATATTATCAAGCATGATAATATCGGCGCCTGCCTCCACTGCTTCTTTGACCATGTCAAGCGTTTCGACCTCGACCTCAATTTTCCGTACAAACGGGGCGTATTCCTTTGCCATTGCAACCGCCTCGCGGACGCCGCCCGCCGCGCCAATGTGGTTATCCTTTAAAAGCACGCCGTCCGTCAGGTTATAACGGTGATTGTTTCCGCCGCCGATCCGCACTGCGTATTTTTCAAAAATACGGTTGTTCGGGGAGGTTTTTCTCGTATCGAGCAGTTTTATCCCGCTTCCCTCTAACAACGCCGCAATGGAATGGGTATAAGTGGCAATCCCGCTCATTCTCTGAAGATAATTCAGACCGGTGCGTTCTCCCACAAGCAGCACGCGGATATCTCCGGTCACGCGCCCCATCAACTGTCCGTTTTTTACCTGTTCTCCATCTTGAACAAAAAGTTCTACGTTTACTTTTTCGTCCAGCAGTTCAAACGCCCTTGCAAACACCTGAAGTCCGCAGATAATACCGTCTTCTTTACAAATCAGATCCACACTTCCCTGACACGCCTGCGGCATGACGGAATTTGTCGTGACGTCCTCGCTTGTCACATCTTCTTTAATCGCGCTTAATATCAGCGGATCAACACTTAATTTTAAAGTAATCGGATCAAACATTTTTCTTCTCCTTTTTCTTCGCTTTATTGGTCTTTGATTGCTCAATTTTTCTTCTTATTGTTCTGATGCTTCTGATTGTTCAATACATCTGCTAATCTCGTCAAAAATCAACTGCCGGTATTCTTTTGCCAATTTCTGACTGTCCAGATACGGCGTAAAATCAACATGGTCAAACGTTTTTCTTTGCGTCTGCGCCTCATGCGCCGTCATATGCAGCGCCGCCCGCTTTGCAAAAATCATGCTCTCCAGCAGGGAATTACTCGCCAGACGGTTTCTTCCATGCACGCCATTGCACGCCGTCTCTCCGATTGCATAAAGCTGCTCCATTGAAGTCTTCCCGTTTAAGTCCACCTGAACGCCTCCCATAAAATAATGCTGGGCGGGAACAACGGGAACAAAATCTTTCGGAACGTCCAGTCCATGCTCCCTGCAGTGTTTTACGATATTCGGAAAATGCGAATAGAGCTGTTCTTTCTCAATCGTCCTCATGGAAAGCCACACATGCTCGCTGCCTTCCTTTTCCATTTCCTTTTTAATATTGCGCGTCAGAATATCGCGCGGAAGCAGTTCGTCCGTAAACCGCTGTTTTTTATGATTAAACAACTGCGCCCCTTCGCCACGCACAGATTCCGAAATCAGAAAACTGCGGTCTTTCTCGTCTTTATTGTAAAAAGTCGTCGGGTGAATCTGAATATAATCGACATGCTCGCAGCGCACGCCGTTTTTCAGCGCCACTGCCACACCGTCTCCCGTCAGGTGCCTGTAATTGGTGGAATGTCTGTAAATCCCGCCAATTCCGCCGCACGCAAGAACCGTATACTGCGCAGTAATGGTGTCGAGTGTTCCATTCTCTTTGCGCACAACGACTCCGTAGCAGCGATTGTCCTCGCACAATAAATCCACCATAGACCAATGCTCCCGAATCGTCAGGTTTTTAAGAAGCTTCGCCTGCTCGTAGAGATGGCTCGTAATCTCACGTCCGGTAATATCCTTATGATACAAAATTCTGTTGCGGGCGTGCGCGCCCTCTTTGGTATATTGGAGATTGCCGTCCTTATCCCGCTGGAAATCAACGCCGAATTTTAATAAATCCTTTAACAGCGCCGGAGATTCTTTAATCATAACCTCTACCGCTGCGGTATTATTTTCAAAATGACCGGCTTTCATCGTGTCGTAAAAAAAGCTGTCAAAGTCGTCCTCATTCTGAAGCATACAGATACCGCCCTGCGCAAGATAAGAATCACTGTGCTCCACAATATCTTTGGTAATCATCAATATCTTTTTGTCACTCGGAAGATTTAGCGCGCAATAAAGCCCCGCGCACCCGCTTCCGACAATTAAAATATCTGTTTCCATAAAAACTCTTTCTGCCGTCCGGCTGTCTTAAAACCTACTTTGTGCTTAAATTTTTGCTATTATAGCACAAATATCCGAAACTGACAAGACAGTTGTAAAGTCAATTTGTTTTCACACTTTCCTTCCTGAGCTGCGCTTATTGTAAAATCAATTTGTTTTCATATTTTCCTTCCTGAGCTGCGCTTATTGTAATCATAAAAAACCGCCATCTTTCCCCGATGGCGGTTTTTGTAAAAGTTATTTCCGGTTTTATTTTATTTTTCTATAAAAAGCGAAAGCCTCCGATTACTGTGCATCGGACTCCTCGACAGACGCCTCCGGCTCTGTTGTCGTCTCCGGCGCAGCCTGCGTCGTCTCGATTTTCTCTGTCTTCGGTTCTGTCTGCCGCTCTGTCGTTTCAATCTTTTCTGTCTTCGGCTCTGTCGTCTCCGGTTTTGTTTTCTTTTCCTTCGTCTGTTTTTCCGTCGGTCTTTCTGTCGCCACTGCTATGGATTCCTCCTCAGTCTCCTCTGTGTCTTCTTCCTCTGTTGTTTCTTCTGTTTCAGTGGTACTCTCAACCGTTGTCGTCGTTTCCTCCGGCTCTGTATTTTTTCCAAAGGACTGCGAAAGAGCCACAGACACAATCACGATAATAAGCACGACAATGACGGAAACAGATATCGCGATGATATTGAGTTTTTTACTCTTATTTGTCAATTCCATTTTTTCGAGAGCATTGTCTTCGACGTCGTCCTCATCATCATCGAAATCAAAGTCATCTTCCACAAAATCGGGCGCAGGCTTCTGTTCAGGAAAATCAAAACTGTCTTCGTCCGGAAAATCAAAGAGCGTAACGTCCTCATCTTCATACGCTATTTCTTCTTTAAAATCGGAATCGTCAATAATATTGACATCTGACGTATTTTCTTTCTTTTCAAATGCTGTTTCCAATTCCTGTCCGTCGTTTTCATCGAAAATCTTTGTTTCCCCGAAACTGTCTGCATCAACAGGCGTTCCACAGTAAGGGCAGAACTGCTTGCCCGATTCAATATACTTTCCGCATTTTTTACAAAACATAAATTTTCTCTCCTCTAAATCTGTATATTATATGTACGAAATTTTTCCGGCGTTTATTTCAAATTATTTAAAAAGCAAAAAAATCAAAGAAACAAATTTCTTTGATTCTCCCGCTGCGAACGTCTATTTAATATGACTGGATATGTATTCCTCCACATCGTCCTGACTAATATTCAGCACCACTGAAAACTCGTCGTACAGATTTTTTTTGGCTTCTTTCATATATCTGTCGTCCACAAAAGTGATGCGTTTTCCCTGCGCCATGCGTTCCTGATTTCTCTCGTAAAGCGCCTTGATAACGCTGATTAACTGCCTGCAGTCACACGAATTGATTGCTTCTTTATAGATGATTTCACGCTGTCTTTCATTTTCAATCCATATTGGTTCGATGTCCCGCACTCCCGCTATAATCTGCTCTAATTCCTCTTTGGTTAAAATAGCTCTCATGACCACGCGGTCGCTGTCGACCGGATAATAAATCCTGCTTCCCGACGAGTGAATCGGTACCAGAATATAGTATAACCGGTTTTTATCCACTCCATCAATATCAATATGCGCAATGTCTGCAATTTCACAGACACCATTCCTGCCATGAACGACATAATCTCCTACTTTAAACATTTCTGCCTCCTGTTTTCTGAAGACACCAAAATATGTCTTTCGACGCTTTTGGAATGATACCACTCCGAAAGTTTACGATAAATATATTACTATTATAACGCAATTTTTTAAAAATTGTCATAGACATATTAAACAATCTTTTTCTATTAACCGTCTGATTTCTTTTATATTTAGTTTTTAAAACTCCTCAAAATCCCCGTCCGGTTCTTCCTCCTGCATTTCCTCCTTTTCCGCCAGATGTCTGATAAACATCGCTTCCGCATTTTTCTCGTCCGCCTCCATAATCCCATTATGGTTTACGTCAAACTCGCTGTCATACGGGCCGAAATTTTTTTCTTTCTCAATAAACAGCACGCCCAGTGTTCCCGGGCCGCAATGGCTTGAAATCACACCGCCTGCCCGCGTGATAAATATTTCCTTAAAATGCTGAAGTCCTTTCAGATATTCCTCCACACCATGCACCGTCTCCTCATTACAGCCCGAATGGGTAATAAATACGCGCTCCTGTCTGGCGTTTAACAGCGCCGGCTGCATATCTTTTACATACTGCATAATCACTTTATCAATCGAGCCGCGATATTTTTTCCCCGCGTCCATTTTTCCATCTTCTACATAAATGCGTGGTTTAATTTTGAAAACGCCGCCCACTAAAGCGGAGGTAGCTGAACACCTTCCTCCCCGATGTAAAAATTTCAGGGTATCCACCACGAAGCTTGCCCTGACATTCGGCCGCAGCGCTTCCATTACGCTGACGATTTCCTTTGCAGACTTTCCGTCAAGCGCCATTTGCGCCGCTTCCACCACAAGCAGTCCGACGCCCGTAGAAAGATTCATGGAATCCACGACATAAATATGTTCTGCATATCCCATGTCCTCCGCCACCATCGAAATGACATTCATGGTCGTAGACATTTCAGAGGAAATCGTAAACACAATGATGTCGTCGCCATTGTCCACATAAGGTTTTAAAATCCGTTCAACATCTTCCACCGACGGCGCTGCCGTCTTCGGCGTCAGATTGGTTTCCCCTGACCACCGGTAAATATCCTCCGGCGTAATGTCAATCCCATCTTTATATTCTTTTTCGTCCATGCGGATACACAGCGGAATAATATCTACCTGATACCGTTTGCGCAATTCTTCTGATAAATCGCATGTACTGTCTGAAATAATTTTTACCATAACCAACTCCGTTCCGGACTTTCTAATTTCTCTTGAAATTCCGTATTTTATTTTTCAAATTCAACGTTATTTACATCATAAGGCGTCGTCTGATATACATAATAATTGATCCAATTCGTCCACAAAAGCTGTCCGGCAGAACGCCAGTTGACAACCGGCTCTTTTTTCGGATCATTATCCGGAAAATAGTTGACCGGAGGCTCAGGGTTCATGCCTTTTTCCAAATCCCTCTCGTATTCGAGTTTCAGGGTGTCCGCATCATATTCGGAATGGCAGAGTACATAAAACTGCCTGCTGTCCTCTGATTTTACGATAGCAACCCCCGCCTCATCAGACTCCGCCATCAACTCCAGCTTCGGCTCGGCAAGAATCTGTTCTCTGGTAATTTCCGTAGCGCGGGAATGTGGCGCATAAAACACATCGTCAAACCCACGAAACAGCGGTGATTTTCTGTTTAATATTTTATGGCTGTAAATGCCCGACAGTTTTGGAACCCTGTCGCGCTTCCGAATCCCGTAGTGATAGTAAAGACCTGCAAACGCTCCCCAGCATAAGTAAAAAGTACAGTGTACATGCTTTTTAGACCACTCCATAATCTCACATACTTCGTCCCAGTATTCCACGTCTTCGTAATCGACAAAATCAAGCGGAGCGCCTGTAATAATCAGCCCGTCATAATAATTCCCGTTGATTTCATAAAAAGTTTTATAATATTCGTCAAGGTAACTCTTGTCGGCATGTGTCGCCTGATAAGTCGCCGTCTGGAGAAATTCTATTTCAAGCTGCAGCGGCGTATTGGACAATTTTCTGAGAATCTGCGTCTCCGTCACAACTTTTGTCGGCATCAGATTTAACACCAGAATTTTTAACGGTCGGATATCCTGCGTGATTGCCCGATGCTCCGTCATCACGAAAATATTTTCCTGTTCTAAAAGTTGTCTTGCCTGAATATTCTGTCTGATTTTAATTGGCATATTTTTACCTCGCTTTCCTTGTTATTTTAACACACTTTAGTTAATTGTGGAACCCATGAAAGCTTGGAATCCTGACGTTTCTGTTTGACTGCCTTTTCAAACCGCGTTATACTCATTAGGAATTTTACATAAGGATTACAGATATGAAAACGAAACAACTTCAAAAATCAATGCTATTACTGCTGACGGCCCTGATCTGGGGCGTTGCCTTTGTCGCGCAGAGCAAAGGCGGCGACGCTGTCGGCCCTTATACGTTTAACAGTGTCCGTTCTTTTATCGGAGCGTTTGTTCTAATTCCGGTAATTCTTTTTATGAAGAAAAAAGGATACGCAGACAAACTGCCGAAAACAAAAAAAGATTGGAGGCTGCTCCTTACAGGCGGGCTTTGCTGCGGCGTTGCCCTCTGTGTCGCTTCCAATATCCAGCAGCTCGGTCTTTATCTCGGCGCCGGCCCGGGAAAAGCCGGTTTTCTCACTGCGTGTTATATTCTGATTGTCCCGATTTTAGGAATTTTTGCAAAGAAAAAATGCAGATGGAATATCTGGGTTGGCGTGTTTACTGCGCTTGCCGGTCTCTATCTTTTATGCTGTCCAAAAGGCGCGCTGCGGCTGAATTTTGCAGACGTCCTTCTGCTGCTGTGTGCTTTTACGTTTTCTTTTCATATTTTGATTATCGACTATTTTTCTCCGAGAGTGGACGGCGTCAGCATGTCGTGTATTCAATTTCTCGTATGCGGCGCGCTCTCTGCAATTCCTGCGGTATTTTCAGACATTCCCCACATGGGCCTGCGGCAATGGCTTGTAAGTTTTACGTCATGGAACGCATGGATTCCGATTTTATATGCGGGAATTTTCTCATGCGGCGTCGCTTATACCTTACAGATTATCGGTCAGAACGGCTTAAACCCTACCATCGCCTCGCTCATGATGAGTTTTGAATCAGTCTTTTCCGTTCTTGCCGGCTGGATTATTTTAGGAGACCAACTGAACTTCCGCGAAATTTCCGGCTGCGTCCTGATGTTTGGAGCCATCGTTCTGGCGCAGCTTCCGATTGGCAATAAGAAAAAAACAGCGATTACCTGAATTGATAACCATTCAGCCATGCACATAAAAACGCAGATATTTGGAAAAACTGCCTGCAACAGTTCCAACATATCTGCGTTTTTATATATTTGGGAAACCTAATGAAACCTACGCATTCAACACCGCTTTTAGGAAGTTCTGCGTTCTCGGATTCTGCGGGTGGTCAAAAATCTGTTCCGGAGTTCCCTCCTCGATAATTTTTCCTTCGTCCATAAAAATGACTCTTGTCGCCACTTCTCTGGCAAATCCCATTTCATGCGTTACGACAGCCATCGTCATGCCGTCCCTTGCCAGTCCTTTCATAACATTTAATACCTCTCCAACCATTTCCGGATCTAAAGCGGAAGTCGGCTCGTCAAAAAGCATAATGTCCGGATTCATGCAGAGCGCCCTTGCAATCGCAACCCTCTGCTTCTGTCCGCCGGAAAGCTGCGACGGATACGCCATTGCCCTGTCAGAAAGATTGACGGTTTCGAGCAGTTCTCTCGCTCTTTGCTCCGCTTCTTCTTTTGTTTTTTTCAAAAGTTTTACCGGCGCGATTGTCATGTTTTTTAACACCGTCATATGCGGAAACAGATTAAAATGCTGGAAAACCATGCCCATTTTTTGTCTGTGCTTATTGATATCTGTCTTTTTATCTGTAATGTCAACGCCTTCCACAATAATTTTGCCCTCTGTCGGAATTTCAAGAAGATTGAGCGAGCGGAGCAGGGTGGACTTGCCGCTTCCGGAAGGTCCGATAATTACAACGACTTCTCCTGCCTGAATTTCCAAATCAATGCCGTCCAAAGCCTTGATTGCTCCATCTTTATAATATTTTTTCACATGGTCTACTACAATCAGATTACCGTTCGTCATTTCGGAGCCTCCTTTCCAGTTTTCCTATCAGCCATGTAAAGAACACGACAAGAATTAAATAGATGACCGCCACCGTAATCAACGGCATAAACGGTGAATAGGTTGCCGCCCTGATTTTGTCTCCGGCCTTCGTCAAATCCATCAGGGCAATGTAGCCGCTGACGGCAGTTTCCTTCAAAAGCACAATAAATTCGTTTGCCAATGCAGGCAGCACATTCTTTAACGCCTGCGGAACAATAATATAGAGCATCGTATGTAAATAGTTAAACCCGAGACTCCGTCCTGCCTCAAACTGTCCCTGATCAATCGACATAATACCGCTTCGGATAATTTCTGCCACATAAGCGCCTGAATTAACGCCAAATGCCAGCGCCGCAATCAAAATCTTGTTATTTGATGTGACAAAGATAATGTAGTACATAATCATAATCTGTACGACTACCGGAGTGCCACGAATAACAGTCAGATAGATTTTACAGATTGTATTAAGCAACAGCAGAATCAATTTCCCAATTCCGGTTCTCATTTCGCTGTATGTCTTGTCATAGGTTGACCGGACTGCCGCAATGACAGCGCCCAAAAGAACGCCGATGAGCAGCGCAAAAAAAGTGACAATCAGCGTGTTTTTCAACCCCTCTAAATACAGCAGCCAGTTGTCGTTATCAATAAATGTCAGTTGAAACTGTTCCCTAAGCGACAACGCCATATTCGCATGAAAACAATGAACTAATCCAAGCATGTCTTCCTCCTGTTTTTATTATGTTCTTTTATAAAGGCAATTGTTTGTACATTGGAACTTTGTAGAAATCAACAGGCGTCCGCCCTCTATAAAAATGAAAGAGTTTCCAAAAAGGAAACTCTTTACAAATTATTCTGCCTTGATATATTTATCTACAATTTTCTGTAATGTGCCGTCCTCTTTTAATTCCTTGAGCACAGTATTGATTTTGTCTTTTAACTCGGCATTGTCCTTAGAAACGGCAATTGCATATTCTTCTGTGACATATTCCGTATCCAGAATTTTCAATCCCTCATTTGCCTCAACAAATTTCTTTGCCGGCTCATTATCAATGACAACGCAGTCAATCTTTCCGGAAACAAGCGCCTGCACTGCGTCAGCGCCCTTGTTGTATTCTTCTACCGTACCGGACTTATTTTTCTTAAAATCATCTGTGACAAAGATATCTCCGGTCGTGCCAAGCTGTACCCCTGCTTTAATGCCTGCACCTTTCACAGACAAATCATCGACACTCTTAATCTTAGAGTCTTCCTTTACAATAATTACCTGAACTGCCTGCGCATAACTGTCTGTAAAATCTACGCTCTTTAAGCGGTCTTCGGTAACCGTCATGCCGGCAACGCCAATATCCTGTTTTCCGGATACAACTGCAGGAACAATACTGTCAAACTCCATGTCTTCAACCACAAGTTCCATATCAAGTTTGTCAGCCACAGCCTGCGCCATTTCCACATCAATTCCTACGATATCCTGTCCCTCACGATACTCATACGGTGGAAATTCAGCATTCGTAGCCATCTTTAACTGTGCCTTTTTTCCGGACTCCTCACTCTTTTCATTACTGCCGCAAGCAGTAAACATCGCCATGGTCAGAGCCATCACGAGAAGCAACGATAAAATTTTCTTCATAATTTTCTTCCTCCTATAAATTTTCGTTCAAAATAATACTCCATTATTATACAGAATTTCCTATTTCATTGCAAGCAAAAGGGGAAGATTGAATTTAAAACATATCCCTATCAATTATGGTAGTTTACCCTGTTCTATCTGCTTTAGTTCTTCTTCCGTTAGCCCTGTGACAGTCAAAATCATCTGCCGGTCTGCGCAGTTTTCTAAAAGTTTTTTTGCCATAGTGATTTTTTCAAGGTACCTTCCTCGCTCCTCTCCGATCTGTATTCCTTCTTCTTTTCCGATTTGTATTCCTTCTTCTCTTTCATGTGCTTTGACCGTTTCCAGATATTTCTCCTCATCAAACTCCTCCAGAATCATTCCACACACCTCCGCTTTATGGACTGTCAGAAACTTTTCCAAGATACCTTCTTTGATGCATTCATTTACTGCCAGATTGACGGCTTCCTCCATAGTTCCCACAGTCTTTCTTTTTTCTCTTATCGTATCTATCAGTATAGCATATTCCTCCAAGATTTTACACCTCGCAAACAGCTTTTTGTTTTTTCCGTAATTGATATTTAACAGATGCGCCGTCCACTCACATTCTCCCGGCGCCTTATTCTGCATAAAGCAGTCCGAAAGTTTTAAGAGGACTTCATCTGCAGTTTCCGGCTTTCCGTTGTAGAAGATATAGTATCTCGGCTCCGGAATCTTCATCAGTGTACTCCCGTAGATGTTCAGATCGAACTGTGCGATGTATTTCTCCATCAGTTTTGCAAAGTATATCAGTCCCCGCAGGGGCATGTTCGGGTTGTAACTGCTCATGTGCTCATACAGGTTCATTTCGCTGTACAGCAGGAACGAGACATCGTTTTTGTAGCCCATGTAGATGACGTCCTCAATGGTGTTGATATGTAAATCACCTGTGTCTGTGTAGTCGGTGCCGTTTAAGGCATTGTAGAGGGCAAGGAGGTTTTCCTTATACTCCCCGCTGCCGAACAGTTTAATAAATACCTTATCCTTATGCTTTCTGTTAATCCTGTTGTTTTCTGGTTCTCCCATACTCTTTCCTCCATCTTCATGTTTATATTTTCATAACTGTAATCCGGACAGCATTGACACCCTGAAAGGCAGTTTCCGGAAAATCCGCCTGCCTCCATATCCCAGAGGGATAGCAAAAAGAGAAATCGCGAAAAACCAGATGATATCCGGCTATTCTTCCGGCTATCTTTCCTGCCGTCTGTCCGGTATCCGTAAACAGAAAAGAGGAGACAAAAGCGGGCATGGAATCTCTTTCCACGTCCCTTATCTTTTATCTCCTGTACTTCTGTTTATGTTATCTTTCGTGTTACATATCATTTGTTACATCATCATTCTAACACAACTATTTAGATATTGCAACAGTTTTCGACAAAAAAATTCAACATTTTCGGGCAAAGAAGTCAGTAAAAAAACTGCTGCCCAATTGATTACTTCTGCGCCCTGCCGACGCACTCCACTACAACCAACGCAACCAGCATTTTAATCAAATCCGGTATGATAAACGGCACTACACAGACTGACAATGCCTGCGCTACATTCATCTGCCATGGATTAAAAAGCACAAACCAGACGGTGCCAAAGAAAAAGCACACCGCATCTCCCAAAAACATTCCCGCAAACAATAAAGCCGCTCTGAGCCATTGATTAGACATCTTTTGTGCAAGTTTACGAAACAATCCGATAATCACTGCCGTAAAAATAAATCCGAGCAGATAGCCTCCGCTGGCGCCGGTTTCCGTATAAGGTATAAAACGGGTAATTCCACCGGAAAAGCCGGAAAAAACAGGCAGTCCTATCAGACCGAGCAGCAGATAAATAAAAACTGCCGTCGTTCCCCTCCTGAGCCCTAACAGCCCTGCAACGACAAAAATGCCAAATGTCTGCAGCGTAACAGATATTACGCCAATTGGAAAACTAATCCATGAACATACCGCAAGCAGCGCCGCCGCTATTGCGATTAGTACAAGATTTTGTGTTGAAAAAATTTGATTACGCTCTGTCATAATGTTCTCCTTTTCCTGTATTTTATTGAGATATATTCCGGTACAGAGCGCCAAGATAAACGCTGTCTCTGTATCCGCAGAATATTTTATGACAGAATTGTTTAATTGTCAACCTATCATTTATATAGGCTAACATTTTCCATTGCGTCACGCCGTCACTTCCGCAGCGCGCCCAAAACCAGAAATCTGGCGTCCTTTCCTCCTTGATTGTCGCAGGTCGACAGCGTCAAAATCTGCGTTCCATACTCCGGCATGGTTTCCGTTTCATACAGCATATGCTGTTTTACCTGATTGATAAAACGCTCATACTCCGCCTTATCCTGCGCCGCAACAAATTTCCAATAAGGAAATAACCTCTTATTCACGCGAAGTACGGCAAAAATTTCATATCGCTTTTTTGTGTCGGTAATTAAAAATATTTCCTTATGATTTCCATAAAAATTTTCCTCTCCATATTGAAGCAATGCGCCGAACATTTTCCCTCCGTTAATGTTATGCCCGTAAACAATCAGCTGATCCGAGCGTTGCAGGTCGCAGTACGCTGACAGATACGGTGTTCCGTAAAAACTGTTTTCTTTATCTATGTTATGCGTAAGGTAATAATCAGGATTTTCTTTCGTCTGCATCACCGGATAACTGATTGTGGTATCAGGGATTTCCAGATACCCGACCATGTCCCGATTTCTCTGTTTCATTACGTCGGGAAGTTTATTTTTTGGAGACATATAAAGCACCTTTTTCATTTCCAAAAACTGTTGTTCCGTTTCCTTGTCCTCTTTCAAGGCTTTGATGGCCATGAACACCGCTGCCGCAAAGACTCCGGCAGACAACAGAATGACTGCGCAGGAAACAATTTTTTTACCTCTCATCTTTTTTCTTCTTTCCATGACCTTTCATTCGGTAATAACCTGCAATCAATTCAACTGCTGCAAACACGATAAAGACTGCCGGAAATCTGCTTCTTCCGGTCTGCGGCGTGTCGGGCACCTCCAAAATCCGTTCGTCCACAACTTTTACCTTTTGCACTTTTCCCGTATCTTTTACGGTAATCCGGATTTCTTTTGCCCGCTGATAATGCTCCGGCGCCTGTTGCTCCACAAACGTATAAGTCTCTCCGACCTTCAAAATTCCGTCAAGCAGAACCGCCCTGCTTTCCGACGTGGTAAATGTCCGAACCTTTCTTCCCTGTTTGTCATAAATGCCATACTGCGCTCCCTTCAGCAGTTTTCCCGTATCCGATGCAATTTTGGAAAACTCAATTTTAGTCGTGTCATCGTACATTACAATCCGGTTGTCATCGCCGTTGTTATCTGTTTTTGCGCCGTCCTCAAATAAAACCTTTGTCGATAGCTGCGCATTTTCCATCACCTTTTTCTCAAGCCTGAATAAAATATCCGGCGCCGTTGCAAAACCGTCGGCAGGCTTTTGTTCCCTTAACGTGTACTCCATATCTTGCAGAAGTCCGCAGATTACAAGACTTCCGTTTTCATCAAAAGACGCCTCTAAGTTTTGATACCCCAGCGTATCTGCATTGCGGATAAGCGTTACGGAAGCCTTATCTCCCGAAACCCAGCTTACAATTTCATGATTTTGACTGTCTGCGACTGCAAGATGACAGCCTGCAACTTTTTTGTCTGAGCCGGTCTTCATCTTGTCTATTTTTACCTCCGTCTGCGTGTCCTTCATAACTGCTTCAGCCCTGATACGCGCCGTCTGCTGGTCTGCATATTCCAAATGAACCTCCACCGGAGTTTTATCTATAAAATAACTGCCGGAGACCGACTCCTCTACAAAATAGTAATCGCCGGAATTGTATGGTAAACCATCGTCTTTCATATGTTCCAAACCGGGCGCGTCCTGACCGTCGTCTTTCATATGTTCCAAACCGGACACGTCCTGACCGTCGTCTTTCATATTTTTCAAACCGGACTCGTCCTGACTGTTGTCGTTCATATTTTCCAAACCAGAGGCGTCCTCGCCGTCCGCTTTTACAGCTTCTTTTGACATCACCGGAACGGAAAACGGAACTGCTGCAATGCCATTTTCATCAGTAACCACTGTGGCAAGTTTTTCTCCTTCATTCACAATGACCTCTCCGTTTCTGTCATAAATGCAGTTTTTGGAATAAAACCCGAAGACTGCCCCTGACACTGCCCTTTCCGTTTTGCCGTCCTTTTTCTGAATGACAATTTCCGTCTGAGGCAGTTTATTTTCCACTGTCAAAATTCCGTCTTTCGTATTTCCTGAACAGTCCAATACATACTCGTCATACTGACTGTTCCACCGAAACTCCAAATCCCACTTGTTTTCATCGGGAAGCACATATCCGTACAGGGTACGGACTTCTCTTAATTCATAATGTCCCAGCGGCAGATTGACCGTCACGCCGCCTGTCGACGGATCAAGGCTGTAAGAACAGATGCCCGCGCAGTCACGCTTAAACTCCGCACCCCTGCCTGTAATAATGGTCGCAACTTTTTCTCCGGCGTCAAACCAGTTTTCACCCTGATTATCCTGCGTCACAATATTTTCCTTTGCATACAGTTCAAAAATCACATCATTCAAGTATATATCTTCATAAGTAAACTTCCCATGACTTTGGGTGGCGCCGTCGATATTGCCGTCCTGCGTTTTCTCAAATCCGCTGATGACAGCGCCTTTCTTTTCAAGCGTAAATTTTCCATAAGTCTCATTGTTGAAATACTCACATTCGGCGACCTTGTACTCGCGCCCGTCGGCGTCAACCTCCGTTTTGTATGATTGTCCGGTTATGACAATTTCAATAACCTTTCCGGCATTGAAAGTCCCCTCAGGGCCCTGCACCTCGCGAATTTTGTACCTCCCCGCTTTTAACGGCTCATACGTCAGAATTTCCCCCTGCTCGTCCGACACGAACTTATCCACAGTGACAAACCGGTTTCCGTTGCTGTAAGATTGTTTTACAATCGTCTCGTTTCCGTTTTCGTCAACACTGAAAATCTGATATACCGCCCCTGCCTTCAAGACAGTTTTCTTTGTCTGTGCGTCTTTTTTGATAATCTTTAAATATGCTGTAAAAGACGGATTGTTTAATATATACCGGTAAGTTTTTCCATCTTCTTTGATGTCTGCATAAAAGTCGGATACATACGCTGTTTCATCGGCTCCCTTCACCTGATGAACAAGATATGTGCCATAGGGCAGGCTTTTGCTCTTTGCATAACCGTCGGCATCTGTCCGGAGATAATCCCTCTCCGTATCCTTTGCTTTTTCATAACTGCCCGCTTGCGCAAGATAAATCTGAAACTCCGCGCCCGCTTCCGGCTTTGTAATTCCCACAGCGCCGTTTGTCATAATTTTAATCAGCTCGACACTGCCTTTGATTACCCTGTCCTGAACGCTGTAATCCTTTTCGGCTTTGTTGTATTCCGCCGTATAACTCTGCCCGTCTTCATGGACGGTATAGACCGTATCGTTTTTCAAATAGCCTGTCGGCGGAACAATTTCCTTTAAATAGTAGTCTGTTCCGCAGCGGAGATTTTCCGTTTCAAACTGCCCGTTTGCATCTGTCACATACCGGTTTAACAGAACACTACAGCCGTAATCCTGATATATTCCATACACTGCGCCGGAAAGCGTGGCGTTTCCCTGCGCCGCTCCGGTTTCCGCATCTTTTTTTACGGCCGTCAGTTTTACCTTTTTATATTGATTCGTCGCCTCCAGACGATACGCTTTTTCATAATTCTGCCTGCCTTCTTCCATGTCCGGCCACGAACCGTCCACTTTTGTCCAACTGAGCGCTTCCCCGATGGTGACAACCATTCCTTCGGCAATCTTTCCCGTAGCAATCAGGTTTGGATTTCCGGTGTCCGTTTCCCTGATCAGATATTGATTGCTGATTTCGTGGAGCTGCTGCTCCAAGTCTTTCTGCGCCAATTCCTCTGCGTCCTGCTTCGTAAGGCTGGCGGCATACTTCATTCCGTCGTTTTTTAACTGTTCCTTTGCTTTCGTCTTGTCGTCCTTAGACATCTGCGCCAAATCCGAATCGCTGTAATAGTAGTAATCCTCAGACTGCAACTGATAATCGAACCGGAATGCGATTTCTCCCTTGCTGTCCGTCAGGGCAGTCGTGACAAAACGGGTTTCATCGTCCTCAACATTATCCTCCTCCGGCGAGCCCCAGCCGTTCGTCCGATAGGAATACAACTCCTTAATATTTTTTGCCTCCAGTTCAAACGCCGCCTTTGACAGCGACTTTCCGTCCTCGTCCTGTTTATGCAGGGTAATCCTCTGGCGATACCTGATTTTTTTATCGACGCACGCAGGTATCTTTTCGTCCGTTCCGGAATCAATCTGCATCAATCTCTGCACATACTTCCGGTCTGTTGTCCCGGCATATTCCCATTCGATGACGTCGCAGGTTACAACGTCCTTTTTTGAAAAAATATCTGCATAGACAGAATCCTCCGGATAGTAACCGGTATTATTTCTTACCTGCCGGATAATATTTTTCAAGCCGTCCTCATCTGTAATTCCTTCCTCCACGCCCCAAATCAGGCATTGCGCGTAAACCCACGCTTTATTTGCCCCTTTCTTTGTTTTGGCATACCAATATCCTATTTTTGCTTTCATGGACGCCGCCGTATTTTTACTGTCGCTCGACAACTGCTCCTCTTTCGATTCGTAGACATATCCCGTATGGCAGGATTTTCCCAAGTCCCTGCAGAAAACTGCCTTTCCATTGACCTTCGTTTTCAGCCAGTTTCCGCTCTCGTTCTTTTTTCCGATTGTCACCGTACCAAGTTTTCCTAAATTGGAAAACGACGCATACCCCGTTGCCGCCTGAACCGTTCTCTCCGACAGTGGCATCGCCGTAATCAATAAAATAACCGCTAAGATAACCGTAAATTTTTGTTTTATTTTGTTCATGAATTTAATCACCTCGATATAAAATTTTTCATACCGGCGCGCTTTTGATAAACCGCCTTTACGCAGCCGGCATTTTATGAATTGCAGTGAAAAATAATCAATGCTATAATGTAAAAAAAATTTGTGAGGGAACTTTTTAAGGGAGATGCCAATGAATATCCGCGATGAAATATTAAAAGAATTAGAAAATCATAAGGGAGATTATGTATCCGGCGGACAGCTTTCCAAAACTTTATCTGTCAGCAGAAACGCCATTTGGAAGGCAATCAACCGTTTAAAAAAAGACGGATACGACATTGCCGCCGTCCCAAACCGGGGATACTGTCTGTCGCCCGACAACGATATTCTTTCTGTGCAGAGCATCTCAAAATATTTAAAACATTCTCTGGATATTGAAGTGGTGCCCGTCGTTTCTTCCACAAGTACCGTATTAAAAGAAAGGGCGGCGCAGGGCGCGCCTCATGGCACTGTCCTGATTGCAAAGGAACAGACTGCGGGACGCGGCCGAATGGGCAAACAGTTTTTCTCGCCCGTCGGAACCGGTATCTATTTCAGCATTTTACTGCGTCCGGATATTCCCGCCGCAGAGTCCTTATTTTTGACGACTTCTGCCGCTGTCGCCGTTGCCAGAGCCATTGAAGACGTCTCCTCCCGCAAAGCGGGAATCAAGTGGGTAAACGACGTATATATTGAAAATAAAAAGGTTTGCGGGATTTTAACGGAAGCGTCATTTAATATCGAAACCAACCGGCTGGATTATGCAGTCGTCGGAATCGGTATCAATATCTGCGCTCCTGAAGGGGGATTTCCAAAAGAAATAGAAAATATCGCCACCGCTGTCTTTGAAAATCAGGCAGAATCCGTCAATCAGAGCAGCGTCTTAATAGCCCATGTCCTGAATTATTTTTTTGATTATTATAAAGATTTCCAAAATCAATCCTATGTCGATGAGTATATCCGCCGTTCTATCATCATCGGCAAAGACATCTGCGTAATAGATGGGACTCAGAAAACAGATGCCCTTGCCCTTAAAATAGATAAGAACTGTCGGCTGAAAGTCCGTTTTGATAACGGTACGGAAAAGTGGATTCATTCAGGCGAAGTCAGCATAAAACTGCAAACTTCTGAAAATCCAATGTAACAGAGAATGTTTTTTCCGTCTTACATACCCGTACGCTGATTTATTCATACCCAGCCCCATTCCGTTATTCAATTTTGTACCCGCGTCGATAAAATACGGGCGAAGCGCCTGTTTCTGTCCGGTGTCCGACATCTCAGAGAAGGTCTGTCACCCTGTGACGTTACCAGCCGCTTTCCTCCCTGTCCTTTCCCACCCGGCAAATCCAATGTATGATTTAATCGCATAACTTCTGAAAACACCTGCTGATAAACCTGCCGCCGGAAAACGCAAAGATAAACCGATTGGTATATGGATCACATAAATTCAATTCTGACTGTCCGGACAAAGCGCCGGTCATAAATTCATACCCTTTTACCCCTGACTTGTTTTAATGGGGAACTTTACTTTTCAGATTAGATGGTGAACGCTCTTTTTCGTTTGGAAGCCTTTTTGAAAAATTTTGAAAAAGAGCCAATCCACGATATCATTATGGAAAAAGAATCATACTGCCTCCCCCTTTCGTAATCTCAAACGGTAACAGAAGAAATAGGACAAAAGATATGTAATGTATAACGCACAAAACATCACATAAACTGAAACGAATACTGTTTTGAAACTCCTGCTTTCGTTTGGTAATGCAGATACTATCACGTTTTCTCAAGGCAGTCAATACTTTTTACAAAACATCACATAAAAAACTTATAAAAATTTATGTAAACTTATTTTTAGTCCTGCGCGACAACTTCTTTATAAAATTCCGCGTAGTCTTTGCGCGCTTCTTTAGTAAACTGAATTGCAGTGCGCGGGTGCTGGTTTAATATTCCCGTCATCAGATATTGAAGGTCATAGCCCCATACGACGCCCGCCTCCTGCATCGGCACTATATGCTCCTGAATAAATTGAATGACCGGATAAATGTTATATTTCGGATTGCGCAAAAACCCTAACAGCAGCTCCATAGAGCAGTTTCCTGCGCCCCGCCCCATAGCGGCGTATGTCGCGTCCAGATAATCGACGCCGTCCCCTGCCGCTTCAACAGTATTTGCAAACGCCATCTGCTGATTATTGTGGGCATGAATTCCTATTTTCTTTCCATATTTTTCCGCCGCGTTAAGATATAAATCTGAAATACGCGCTATCTGCTCCGGATAGAGCGCTCCATAACTGTCTACAATGTAAATCACATTAACCGGCGACTGTCCTAACGTTTCCAACGCTATTTTAACGTCGCTTTCCTGCGCATTGGAAATAGCCATAATATTACAACTGGTTTCATACCCTTTCTTTGCAGCGTCCTCAATCATATCCACAGCGGACGGAATCGTGTTGATATAAGTCGCTACCCGTACCAAATCAATGGGACTGTCCTTTTTCTCAATCAAATCCTGCCTGTAATTGCACCGTCCGACGTCAGCCATCACTGCAATCTTTAAATCCGTATCGTTTTCGCCTACAATACTGCGGATATAATCGTCGTCACAAAACTTGCTCTTTCCAAAAGAATTTACGTCAAACATTTCCTTATCCGCCTTATAGCCGAACTCCATATAATCGACGCCCGCCTTGAGATTTGCCTTGTAAAGTTCTTTTGCAAAATTCTCCGGAAAATAAAAATCATTGACCAGACCTCCGTCCCGCAGGGTTGCGTCGACAACCTTAATGCCTTTTCTATATCCCATCAGTTCCGATAATTGTTTCATTTGCCTTTTCCTCCTGTCTTTCCTCAAAAGAAAAACCCGCCAGTTGAAACTGACGGGTTTTCACTTTGCGTTAAAAACTCATCTTAATAATTTTCTGCGTGAATTTCAAAATAACTCTGTGGGTGTGCGCATACCGGACATACCTCCGGAGCCTTTGTGCCGACAACAATATGTCCGCAGTTTCTACATTCCCAAACTTTTACTTCGCTCTTTTCAAATACCTTTGCAGTTTCTACATTGTCAAGCAATGCGCGGTATCTCTCCTCGTGGTGCTTTTCAATCGCTCCGACTGCGCGGAATTTTTCTGCAAGTTCACTAAAGCCTTCTGCCTCAGCGGTCTTTGCAAAATCTTCGTACATATCTGTCCATTCGTAGTTTTCGCCTTCTGCCGCTGCGGTTAAGTTTTCAGCAGTCGTTCCAATCCCTGCCAACTCCTTAAACCACATCTTTGCGTGTTCCTTTTCATTGTTTGCAGTCTGAAGGAAAATCGCTGAAATCTGCTCATAACCTTCTTTCTTTGCTACACTGGCAAAATATGTATATTTATTTCTTGCCTGTGACTCTCCGGCAAAAGCTGCCTGTAAATTTTTTTCTGTCTGTGTTCCTGCGTATGGATTTTTGCTCATTTCTTCTCCTCCTATCGTTTCTAAATTATCTCCTTCTGCTTTGCAAAGCGGACACTGCGGCGTCTGACCGTCCGGAACTTCAAATTCCTGTCCGCAAATCTTACATTTGTATTTCATAGAACCCTCCTTTTCCTTTATTTCACTATTTATAGATTTTACTTGAATTGCTAAAAAAAAGCAAGATGTATCTGCGAATTCGGGTTGGTATAACTGAACAGTTTCGCACAACGCAAAAAGGACAGGTTCTATCCTGCCCCTTTTGTCTTTCTACTGCCTCCTCTCTTTAATATGTGAACAATTGTGACCAATATTTTCTGCCGTTTGCCGCTTTATAATATCCCACTCCAATCTTTGTAAAATTTGCATTTAAAATATTGGCCCTGTGTCCTGCGCTGTTCATCCAGCCGTTCATCACTTCCTCCGGCGTATTCTGTCCCCACGCAATATTTTCTCCACAACCGCGATAACTGATATTGTATTCGGAAAGAACCGTACTGAAGCTCGTCCCGTTCGGTCTGGTATGGGAAAAAGACGTCACCGTTTCCTTTGCTCTGGTCATGGCTGCATTTTTTAATGTATTGTCAAGCGTCACCGCTCTCAGACCTGCCTTCGCGCGCTGTTCATTGACCAGTTCGACAATACGCGCTACATATTGGCTTTCCGTACTTGTAGGCGCCGCCGTCGTTTCCTCTGCCTTTTTGGCAGTCGTTTCTTCTGCTTTTTTCGCAGTTGTTTTTTCCTCCTTTTTCGCAGTCGTTTCTTCTGCTTTTTTCGCAGTCGTTTTTTCCTCCTTTTTCGTAGTCATTTCCTGCGTCTTTTTCGCAGTCGTTTCCTCCTTTTTTTGAGATTTTGCAGTGGTTTGGCTTTTCTTAGCTGATGAATTTTTCTTCTGTACTTTTTTTACGGTCTTTTTATTCTTTTTTGCCGTTTTCTTCTTTGTGTTCTTTTTTACAGATTTTTTTGTTTTACTTTTCTTCTTTGTCGTCTTTTTTGCAGTTTTTTTCTTCACAGCCTTTTTGACTGTATCCTTTAAAGCGTCTGCCGCAGAAGTATTACAGTTGTTTCCCACACATGACGTGCGGCCCGCGCAGGGAACCTGAATAACTACCGCGTCTGCCTGAACCGATTGCATAGCGCCTGCGACCATCAGTATGGACATCGCCACTGCCAGCATTTTTAAAAATTTATTCATTTTAAATCCTCCTAAACCCTTTCTTCTTTCTCTTTAGAAATATGTTCGCGCGATTTTGTAACAATTTAGAAATATTTCATGTCACAACTAGATACTAACACACGAGTTTACATAAAACTACAAGTAATATCTGGCAATCAAAGGATTTTTTTCAAAAAAAGAAATGCCCCGCAAATGAAGCATTTCTTTGATTTATAAAAAATTTAATTTTCAAAACTTGCCGCGCAGTCCTTTAACCGGTTGATTACATCAATCTGCTGCGGACACGCCCTCTCGCACTGCCCACAGGCAATACAGGCTGACGCCTTCCCCGCCTTTTTAATGAGTTCCTGATAATCCTGCTTTCCTTCCTCCAACCGTCCCCAGACGAGCTGTTTATTTCTCGCGGAGAAAATATCCGGAATCGGAATTCCCATCGGACAATTCTCAGTACAATAACGGCACGCCGTACATGGAATCGAATGAATCCCGTTGAGCGCCTCCTGTGCTTTCCGGATTGCCGCCTGCTCCTGCGTATCTAACGGTTGGAAATTTTTCATGTAAGAAAGATTGTCCTCCATCTGCGCAAGATTGGACATTCCCGACAGCACCGTAATAATTCCCTCCAAAGACGCCGCATAGCGGATTGCCCATGAAGCAAAGGACATCTCCGGTCTTGCTTCCTTTAAAATCTGCTGCACTGCTTCGGGTGGATTTGCCAACTGGCCGCCTTTGACCGGCTCCATGACAATAATGGATTTTCCATGCTTTCTCGCCACCTCGTAACATCTGCGGGAAGCAACGTCAGGATTTTCCCAGTCAGCGTAATTTAACTGCAACTGGACAAATTCCGTATCGGGGTGCTCGGTAAGCAGTTGATCCAAAAGCTTCGGCGACGCATGAAATGAAAATCCCCAATGCTTAATCACGCCCTTTTCCTTCTGCTCCTTCACAAAATCCCAGATACCGTACTCCTCATATTTTTTATAGTTATCCTCCTGCAGCGCATGTAACAGGTAAAAATCAAAATATCCCGCGCCGGTACGCCCCAGACTCGTATCAAGCTGCCGCTTCGCCGCTTCCGCGTCAATATTTCCAAGCCACGCATTCAGCTTTGTCGCCAGATAATAACGTTCTCTCGGATAACGCTCGACCAACGCCTGTTTTGCCGCCTTCTCAGAGGCTCCGTCCGTTCCATAAACATACGCCGTATCAAAATAATTCAACCCTGCGTCCATAAAAGCGTCGACCATCTTTTTGACCTGTTCAATATCAATCGTTTCATCTTTCAACTGTGGAAGACGCATCAGGCCAAACCCCAGTTTCGGTATGCTTTCCCCAAAATATTTTTCCATATCGCTACTCCTTTCCAAATATCTTTATCTCTGTTGAATCAGTTCAATCAACTGCCTCCCCAGTTGGTCTATCTGTTGAAGCTGTTCAATCCCTGCTTTGCGCTCAATCAGTTTGCGCGCAGGCTGGAGATTCGGTCTCCGGTTTACCGTATTATGACAGTCCGAACCCAAAACCACCCTGTCAAGCCTGTTTAAAAGTTTGAATTGAAGCCTTCCGGTCGTCCATTTTTCCAAAAACGGGCCGGCATTTAATTGAAAGAATACCGGAAGCTGTAACACCTGATTCCAGATATCCTTCTTTTGCTGATACCTATAATAACGCTCCATATGGGCAATCACCACTTTGATTTTTTTCTGATGAATTAAATGCTGTAAATCCTCTATCAGCATATGATTCCATTGAAAAAAAGGAAGTTCCAAAAGCATGACGCTGCTCTCATCAATACACAGCGCGGATAAAATGTCCGACTGTCCAATCCCCTGAAAATAGCACACCTCAGCGCCCAGATATGTATTGATATCACCAAGCCCTTTCTGCCGCATAATCTCCGCCGTCTGTTCAAAACAACAGTTCCTCTGCGTCAGAAACTTTTCCAAGCGCTGCTGCTCCGCATAAAAATGAGGAGTAAATATAATATCCGTAACGCCCTGCTCCTTTTCCATTTCCAACAAAGCGGCTGTTTCCCCGACGTCTGCGCTCCCATCGTCAATTTCCGGTAAAATATGGCAGTGAAAATCTATCATTTCATCTGTTCTCCTGTAATTTTCCCATGTTTTTTCTTTCTCTTTTATCATAAATCATTTTAGAAAAAAGCGCCACCCTGTTTCTTTTACGCCTGCACCATCAACGCCAAACCGCGCAAAACTCTTACGCCTGCGCCATCAACGCCGGATTGCACAAATCCTTAACGACTTCCCCACCGATAATCAGCCCCGCGACTGACGGGACAAAAGCATTGCTGCCCGGAACCCGTTTCCCTTCCGGCTGTTCAGAGCCACTACAACTTTTTTCGCCCGCAGCCTGCATATCGTCCATCGGTTTCAACGCTTTCTCTCTGGAATAAACGACCTTTAATTTTTGAACGCCTCTTTTCTTCAGTTCGCGCCGCATTACCTTTGCCAGCGGGCAGACGGAAGTCCTGTAAATATCGGCAACCTCAAATGCAGCGGGATCCAGTTTGTTCCCCGCACCCATCGAACTGATAATCGGCGTTCCCGTCTGTTTTGCCGCCAGCACCAGTTGTATTTTTCCGGTCACCGTATCAATGGCGTCGACCACATAATCATACTCTGAAAAATCAAACTGCTCCGCCGTATCCGGCATATAAAATATTTTGTAGGTATTGACGACCGCGTTGTGATTGATTTCCAAAATCCTCTCTTTTGCCACATCGACTTTATACCGTCCCAAAGTCTTTTCTGTGGCAATAATCTGACGGTTTATATTGGTAAGGCAGACCTTATCGTGGTCAATCAAATCTAACGTCCCCACGCCGCTTCTCGCCAGCGCTTCAACGACATATCCGCCTACCCCTCCGATACCGAATACCGCTACTCTTGCTTTTTTTAAGCGGTTCATATTTTCTTTTCCTAATAACAATTCCGTCCTTGAAAACCGGTTCTGCATCTTATCCTTATATCTCCATTTACCTCTTATTTTTCCGTTCACGCGGACGTATGCCGCAACATATGTCTGTCCGGTTTTTATTTTATCATTCGGGGAGATATCAGTCAATTTTCTGTATGAGGGGAGGAAGATATCGTATTTTTTTTTTTGGGGGGGGAGATATTGTATTGGGGTGAAAAGAGATATTTTATTGGGGTGAAAAAGAAATATTGTATTGGAGTGAAAAGAGATATTTTATTGAGTGAAAAGAGATATTGTATTAGGGTGAAAAAAATATTGTATCCCAATAAAAAAAGAATATTGCTTTATGTACCTAAGATACAATAAAGCAATATCCTCTTAAATTTATTTTAATGTGATAAATCCGACTATTCAGCCGCGCCTTCAGTTAATCTGCGCTTTGTCCGGTGTAAAGTTTCGCTTCCGGCTGGTATAAACTGCTGTTCCAGCCATATTCCCTTGGAGATTCCTCATAGAACTTATTACTTACTGCCTGTAAGAGCGGACTGTTTAAAATATCCTGATAAAGGAAATCATGCGCCTCTACATTTTTGGACATATTGTTTTTATATAGATAACTTGCGATGTCAGCGACAGAAGTCATCAACGGCTTTGCGCTGTAAATAATTTTCTTGTCCTTCGTAACAATAAACGCCCTGACATAAATGGCGTTACCCAGCAGTTGATTTAACCCGGTCATTGTTCTGGAATAATACGTACAGTCTTTGCTTTCATCCCAGCCGTCAATAACTCCGAGCGGCGTCGCTTCATATCCATATGCCACGACACTTCCGCCATAATTATTTACTCCTTTATAGCATGGTACGCCATTTGGATCATTGCTGAGATTATCATCCAACAAGGTATGATAAGGCTGTAATTTGCTGTTTTCATAATCCCCTGCCACATTTGCCTTGTCAATCGCATAAATCGTACCGTATTTTTCTACAGTATACTCCGTACCATCACTTGCCCGGAATGTCGCTCCCTTGTTTGGCGCTTTACATACCGTTCTGAAATTGATGTCATTGACGCCTGCCTTTGTAGTCGTTTGCATATAGGTCTGAATCTGGAATCCTTCGACCGAAAGAATTTCTTCTGACACAGTGAGCACATCCTCTTCGTTTTTTTTGATTGTATCAAGACACTCTTGCGTCCCATACACTGCCAGTTCAAAGATTGAATAGCCCTGCTCTGCCACTCTTGCCTGACACGAAATCCGGATATATCTTCCGTCATGTGCTTTGTTAAACACAACATGGTCATATCGGTTTGCCTGATTTTTATTCCTATCAGTAATGACGGCGATGGTCTCAAATACCTTGTCTTCGCCCGCAATTTCAATCATATAATCTTTTGCGCTCGCCGCTTCCCATGTGATATCCACTGCACAAACCGGTCTGGAAGCGCCTAAATCAAGGGTAATCCAGTGATTGTCACTATCGGCTGCCGTCTTCCATCTGGTAGTAATCTTCTTATCCACCGCATTCCTTGCGGGATGTTCTTCTGTTTCACTATCCGCTGTGATTTCTCCCATGCCTACATAATCCGTATAATCGTACCATGTCTCATTCCCCGTTTCATCAGTCGGGCCAATTTCTTTCGGAAACGCTTCTGTTTGAGTTGCCTCCTTGTCGTTAATTGTATAGTCATTGCCATAGGTTAGCGATGACGGTGTTCCAAAAACAGCTACTTCATAAATGGAAACGCCCCACTGTTCCGGAGTGCCATTCATGTAAAGCATCAGATAACGTGCGGTAACTTCGCTTAAGGAAACCATGTTGTTTGTTTCATCTTCCGCTGTATTTCCAACGGTCGGCATGATACTTTCTTGTGCCAGTTTCCAAACCTTAGTATCCACTGCTCCGATTGCCGTTGTATCTCCGGCAAGATTGTTGGCATAATAGATGGAATATCCCCCACTTGGGGCATTGTTCCATAACGAAACAACTTCGTTAATCTGATATACGCCGCCTAAATCGACATAAATCCATTCGCCGTCTTTTAAGTTGTGTCCCTCATTTTCTGAAGCGGCTGCCCACCGGTAATTCAGATTCTTTGCTATATCGTCCGATGCAGCGGACTGATCTCTGATTTTTTCCGGACTATAATCGCCTGCCGTGCTCGAAGCAACGACTGCTGCCGCTTTAGACATCAGATTTTCCTCTGACTCGAACCGGTACTTCGGCTGTTCCGGTTCTGTTCCCCCGGAAACCGTTATAGTGCCTTTTCCGTAAAAGGATATTTGCTCTTCACCACTGCCCGTTGCTGTAACGCTCAGGGAATGTTCCCCGACAGTTAAGCCATCAGCAAAATCTTTGAAAAAAATATTTAAATGATTTGCACTTTTATCTTCTGAGTTAATTATTTTCTCATCAATTTCTACTTGAATCGAATTTGGCTCAATAACACTTTCCCACGCAAAACCAATTCGTTCTCTTTCAGAAATAGTCATATCGTAAACTCCTGTAAGAAAAGCGCCTGAAATATTTGTACTTGTAATGTTAATTGTATACGTTCTGTTGTTATATGTGCCGGAAACCGAAGACACTGCGTTTACCCGAATCGGATATCCGGCGGTAGAGCTTATTACAAACGCTATCACACTGAGAACCGCTATTATTTTTTTACACCTGTTACTCATAACAAACTCCTTTCTACTACCCTTCGATGCTAGGGGGTCTTTGTGATCTGGTGGTGCTCGGAATCTCCAGTGATTCGCTCACTACTTCCGATACAAATTCGCCCGAGATGGGAACAGTCACATCCATGACCGGCTTTTTTATTTCAAATCTTGTCACTTCCATTTCAGGTGTTTCATAGTTCTTTTGATGTTTCATTTTCATTCTCCTTTTTTATGATATTTATGAGTAAACCTCCAAGCCCGTATCAACCAGCCATCTGTAATGGCTGATTGACACAAGTCTTTGGAGCACTTATAAATCACCGTTCTATGAAGACTGGCTTTTTTCCACTGCAGGTTTAATACTATTGCCCCAATTGTAGTCTACTTTTTGATAAAATCCTTTGTATCCACTCAAATCGAGGTATTCATCCACACGGGTTCCCACATAGGTGTCAATCCAATCATACAGCGTATCAATTTTCTGCTCCGGATACGTATATGCGGTTTCTTTCTTTAATGCTGCCAGCAATTCTGCCGCCTGTTCCTCTGTAATCGAGCGGCTTGCAAACTGCTCACGGTTTTGGTATGAGTAGCCTCTGCTTGTAGTCGCATAGTAAATCAAGTCTTCATATACTGATTGAATTGTCTTATATAAAGGATCGTCTGTTGAACTCACATAAGTAGTCCATATCAAAGACTCTCCAATACTGTATGCATTCTTGTAAATATTTACAATGTTCAGCACATCATTATATAAGAAATCATGCCCTTCTTTGGTACGCATCTGACGGTTTTTATAAAGATTTTCTGCAATTTCATATACATTTACCTCATAAATCCTGTCTCCATAAACCACCTCTTTATTATCCAATACCGCATAGGCTCTGTAACAATAATTGGTCTGCAGTTCCCGGTACTCATATGCCAGTTTTTTCAGGCTGACCGCATAATAGTAATAATCCTCACTGTTTTTTTCCGTCCAATCGATTGTTTCGGTGGACTCAACGTCAAGGACTTTATCATTTGTCGCTGCGCTTTCCCTTGTCATAGTATCTTTTGTAATTTCGCTATCATTACTTGATAATGCAAGAATTGTGCCGTACTGTACTACCGCATGGATTTTCTTATCTGTTCCTACCATACGGGTGCTTGTTCTGGAAACAACCCTCATAGATGGCATAAACTCTGAAACTCCGCCTTCTTCTTTGTTCGTATTCATCTGGAAGCCTTGTACATTGATATCAGTCTCCGGCGTTTCATTTTCATAAATCATTTCCTTCGCAATAGACTGATAATGCGATGCTCCGTCATAATAGTGATTTGTGTCGGTTTCATCCTTATTAAAACACCATTTAGAGACGACTTTGACCTTAAATTTCTCACCAACCGTCTGTAATCGTCCGGCAGCGATTTCTGCTTCTGTAAGCGGTATTTCGTATCTGCCGCCCTCTTCAACGTTTTCAAGCACCGGCGTTCCTTCATTTCCATATTTTCCTTCACCGTCTCCCAGATAGTAAATATCGTAGACATATCCGTCTTTCTTTCCGGTTTCAGATTCCTCCAGATTAACATATAATTTATCTGCGCTCGGCACGACGCCCACACGTTTAACATTTACAATTTCCGGAATATTGACCTGAACCATTAACGGAAGTTTAATATACTCCTCCGGATATTTTTGTGTGTCATAGTAAATTCTCATCATATAATAGAAGTTCTGAGAGCCGCTTTCTCCGCTATGGGCAATCAGTTTTTCGTCTTTCATGAGACTGTACATTCTCAACTGAATATCATTATCACCGGCATGACCTACATCCCGACCGGAAGGCCCTCCATTGAAAGTTGCGTATGCATCAGGATCCTGCGGCTCAATAACTTTCTTATCCTCGCCCAGAGACGACCTCGCAATTTCAATCTTCCAATAATCTTTGCCATCGGTATTCTTTCCTGCAGAATTTAACGGTTTGGAGGAGTCAATCGTCACGGTCATATAGCCTGCATCATAATTTGACGCATGGGACAGATAGAAGTCACTGGCATCAAAGTAAAATCTTGAATTGAGTACATGATTGGTATCATGATAATAAAACTTCATTTCATTTTCTGTCGGGCCGGCTACACGGTACCACTCGGATTCATCTGTACACACTCTGTAGGCAACACGTACAAAAATGTGATCCTCTTTATTGTTGAGTTCTACAATATAGTATTTTCCAAGTCCCCATGCCTGCGCAAAAATCTGTGTCTCATTTGCACCATATCCCCAGTTGGACGTTCCACCCGGAAATACAGTTTCCTCACCGTTCTCATCATAGTTCTCATCATACACCAGCGAATATCCATTACCGTTTAACGGTCTGGCAGTCACTGTTTTCGGAAGTTCTTGGTTTGAGCCTGCTACATAATTTTCACAATACTCTTTTGACACCTGACCAAACATGAGAGGCGCTTTAAAGCAGCTTACGGTTTTGTCTTTTCCACCCGTTTCTCCTTCACCATCAGTTTCGTCCTCACCGCCTGCTTTGCTTTCACCTTCGCTTTCGTTTTCACCGACTGCTTCGCTTTCACCATCGGTTTCGTCTTCACTGCCGGCTCCACCACTTTTTGCGCCGTCATACGGCATATCCTTTTTGTCAAACAACTTTGCGCACTTCTGGTTATACTTCGTGGAAATCCACAAGTCACCTGAGCCATATCCGTTCGCTCCGGTAATGATATCTCTGTAATGTACATCTGTAACTGAAGAATCCAAAACTTTGTATTCAATATGGACTTTTTGATTTGCAATTGGGAAATCCCATGGTTTAGAACCTGCCCCATCTGTAATCGGCGTCCAGTCCATCTCTGTTTCCTGCCAGAACGGCGTGTCGTCTGCAAAGACTACCACGGTCTCCTTTTCTTCGTTATCCACATACACAACAGCGATTGTCACTGCACTGTCTGAATCAATATGATTTACCTTATCTTCTTCATCTTCGTGTGGCAGCGTTACCTGATAGGTTGGCTTATCATATCCCTCAAGTCTGCTCAATTCACTATTTGCAATTCTGCATTTTTTCAGTTCACCATGGTCGGAATACTCAAACTCGAAGTATTTTACCTGACCTTGGAGTTGTCCTATATCGGTACCACTATTCCAGATACCTCCCGCCGGTGAAAAGATTGCCGTATAAATATTGCGTTCGCTATCCCATTCAATCTTTAGGCTTCCTTCATAAGCTGCCGCAATATCATAATCCTGCGTATTATTTGTATCCTGATCCAATTCATAAATCGTATGCTTCGGATCAATTACAGCCGTAAAATAGCATACTTTCCTGTCTTTGAATACATGGTCGTGTGTTGCCTCAATTACCTGCCCCGGCAGAACGTTGTGCTCATTCGTCAAGTTATAGTTTATATCATGTGTTCCGGCAGATGTTTTTCTGTCTGCGTCTGTATATTCCGTTACTGAAATGAGCAGATTGTTATCTGTCGCCAATGCTTTCGTTGCCACTGCCGCTGTTCCGATATTGATTACGGAAAAGACAAGCGTAGATGGCTTGCTGTCACTGACATAAGCACCTGTTTTTGTCGTTGGAAGTCCATAGAACGTAAGCTCTGCCTGACCTACCGCAATTCCGACTTCTTCTCCATATTCTGCGCCGTCGGAATCAATCACCGGAACAACCCAGATTTCGGTGTTGGATCTTAAATATATTCCATTCTCCGTCAGATGATAAGAAATGTTTCCATCCCCATCAATCTCATAATCATCACCCTCTTTAATCCATACTACCCTCTCTTTGTTTGTTTCCGGTGCGTTTGGATTGTAATCATCGCGATAATCATAGTAATGCAGTTTGTATCCATCATTTGCAATCTGCTTTGGATCTGTCCATGTCAGGACGACATGACCGTCTTTATCCGGCTTTCCATCAGTGGTCTTGTCCGCTACGTATTCCAAGTCAGCAGTTTTGTAATCTTCATTATTCAATTTAACCAGGAACGTTTTTAAAACCTGACTTCCATTCATTGTTCCTGAAACTGTGATTGCAAAAATTCTCTCCCGGACATTAACATCTACCGGGAATAGCTCATGGCTCAGATAAATCTGGTCACCCGCATGGTAAACCTGTTCGTCTGTATTTCCTGCTGCGCCTTCTGCAACCGGATAAGTAACACCGTTAATCGTAACCTGCGTAGCAGGATTTAGATGAGCTCCAGTACCATTTTCTGCAATAATTACCCGGAAATAGAGACCATTGTCCGTAATTCTTGGGCCAAAGTTTGCATCTTCAAAGATTTCGTTTCCATTCATATATCCTTTTGCATACCACCATGTATCATTATCGATATCCTGTGTTCTTCCGCTAGTCCACTGCGTCCAAACCAGTTTGCTCTCATCATACACGGTCACATAAGTCGCTGCGGTTGCTGATTTCTGCCCTTCTCTCGTCCGAATGACTGCAAGTCTATGTGTGCCTTCCGGCAGATTTCTCAATGTCACTAAAAGTCTTTGCTGAGCTGCATATTCTCTAACCGTAAGATTTTTCTGCTGTATGCCGTCTACATAAATTTCATATTCATATCCTGCCTCTTTTTCGTCCTCTGCCGGTTTCCAGTTTAACACAACCGTGTTTTCTGTCTGCGCCAGATATGCGTTTAATCCCTCTACCGGAGGAATGTCGAGTTGTTTTACGACTTTATAGTACATCTCGCAGACTTTTTCTTCCTGTCCGACCTGATATGTGATAGTCACATGGAAGACTTTGCTGATTTCCTGATCAGATAACTGGAATAGGCTCTGCGCAATCAGAATTCGGTCATTATCGTAACCTGCATTTGTCCCATCCAGTGTATATTGTGTCCCATCAATATCAATCCTGGTATTATTGTTGTCCCAACCACTGTGTTTAAAGCAAATTTCCAGACAAGGAACATCTCCCGGAAATGTGCCTCTTCCACCATCGTTTCTCAGTCCGGCATACCCATCGACACGTTTCGATAATTCAGGATTTACAAACGTTGAACCATCTGGGGACAGTTCCATTCCGTAACCGTTATAGTAATACCACACATTTCCATAGACATCTGTATCATGTCCTGATCCATTATTACCGGAACCGGTTCCGTTATCCCAAAGAATCCATTTATCGTCATCCAGTACCCCTTCCGGCAGATATTTAAAGGAAACCGTATCTGATGTGGCAAGAAGTTTTCCTTCCTGGTCATATGCCTCAATGACTACCCGGTGTTCTATATTTTCTTCAATTCCTCCTTCCGGAGTCCATGTAAATGTGCCAGCACCCGTAACGCTACCGACTTCTGTATCATCAATTTTTACTTTATAATTACAGCCTGACAGTTGTTTCAAATCTTCTGACGGAACCCATTGGATTACTGCCTGTTCATCTGTAATCTCCGTTACGGTAACGCCGGTAATGGTATAATCATACTCCGGCGGTACGTCTTTCTTATAGTAGAAAATTGCTTTTGTACCGTTGTGGTCTGTAATTTCTACTTTGTATATTCCGTTTTTACTTAGAGACTCGCCATGCAGAGAAAACTGCAGTCCATCTCCAGCCACTTCTCCACCTACCGATGTAATGTCGACACCATTGATTACTACAGATGCCAGAGGCGGTTCGATGTTTTTGCCCTGCTCAGAGGATTTTCCACTCAAGCCACATTTTAAGATTCCTGTCGTTCCTTCCACGGTACCAGTCGTTCTGACACCATCAGGATCATAAACATACAAGTTACTGGTTGCATCAATTGGGTCTCCCCAATTAACACCTTCCGTAAGGTTTGAATCTGCTTCAATTTGTTCCGGAGTCATCGGATCAATTTCCGTAATCGGCTTTGCGTCCAGATTTTCATCAAAGACTGCAACTTCCGTTACCTGAGCACCATATCCTACCTCTTTCGGCCATAAAATTCTAACATAGCGCACAGTTGATACTGCAGACGGATCCAACAACTGATTTTCTCTTTCTTTCTGATTAGACTCCACGGAAATCGCAAACGGTGCAGCGTTTCCGTTTTTCTGACTGTTAAATTCCTGTTGGCTTACAGTCGCCACGGTCGTAAACTTTTTATTATCTGTGGAATACTGGACAAGCTGCGCCTCCGCTCCGGCATTCTGCGGGCCACATCCGTCGTTATCTGACCTGAACCAGACAGAAACACTGTCAATCTGCGCTGCCGGATACTGCTTTCCTAAGTCAATCGTAAAATAAGTCCCCTCGAAATTTATTTCCGGAGTCGCAAAATCACCTGCCGTTGTTCCCAGTTTACCGTCTGTAATACTTCCTGTTCCCTCAGCACTGCTACCATTTTGAGCGCCATCTTTATCTACCAGTTTGCCATCTTCCAGTCTGGAAATCCAATAGGACTTCTCATATGCGAGATTATATTTGCCTTCCTGTTGCAGCATTTCTTCCGGAAACAGGTCTGTCGTCGCATTAACGGTTACAGATACCGATTCCGTCTTTTCTGAAAGATATTCCTGATAATCTGCTGCTGCGCAGACCTGATATTCTCCGATGAATAAACCTTCAATCTTGAAGTTTCCATCTGCATCGACTTCCACATCATCTCTGCGCTCACCATTCAGATAAATGACATATGTTGTGCCTTCCACTGCATCTGTTGCAGGCACTACTTTTCCGGTAATTGTCCGGTCTGTGTCACTCTTTACGTCTGTTAAGGTCGGAGCCGGAACAGACGTCGGCGTCACGGTCTGCGGATTGTCTGCAAGCACGGCAATTTCCGTAATCTGCATTCCATATCCTGCCACTGCAGGATAATATACCCTGACATACCTGACTGCCTCTGTTTCTGCGGTTTGGTTTGCAGAATCCATCGTATAACGGACTCCATCATATTTTCCGTCATCGGTCGCACTAATCCATCCGTCAGCCTCATCATTCCATTTCAGGCTTTCCGCCTTAAGTTCATTGCCCGGTTCCACGGTAATTTTTCTGTTTACAATTTCATGGTACGTAATATCATCCGTTGAGTATTGGATTTGATAGGATTTTCCGCTGACCGAGGTATTATTCTGTGCATTCCGATACTGGATAAAGATATTATCCAATGAAGATACCTTATAATAATCTCCCAAATCAATCGTAATCGAAGCCGGTTTTCCTTCTCCGTTATTCACCGCTGAAGCACACAGCGCACCATATCCTGCCGGTGTAGAGCCTTGGTCTGTGCTGACCACACTCGTATCCAAATTGATTTTTCCATCGTTGATATTTGTAATAGAGCCCTCGCCAATCCGTACATTTGGAATCGCTGTTTTTCCTTTAGCAAGGTTTGTGACGGTGCTGTCGATTTTTGCAGAGAGCTCATCATCGATGTGCCATTCTTTGTCCAAAAATGCCACACGCTCTTGCATATAAGTCTTAAACGCTCCAATCGCTGTGTCCATGTCGGCCCACTCATTGGAATTGCTCCATCCATCGCCATTCTGTCTGCCCTGGAATGTCCAGCCTGCGCCGCCCTGATCTTCTGAAAGATAATTTCTCGTTGCTGAGGCGTTAATTTCCGCTCTTAAGGTATCAATGGTTCCATCTTCTGCATATATCTGTGTAATCTTGTCATGCATTTCACGATACTTTGCAACGACCTTGTTTTTAAAGTTATCATTTTGCATCAGCGCTTTGAACCATGTCAGTTCCTGCGCCGTCATATCTGTCGCTTTTGCGTCCTTTACATTGCCGCTGGATAAATCATGATCCCACATCGGCCCTGCATAGATTTTTCTATCTTTTACATAAAATCTCGTAGAACTTTGGGCGATATCTTTGGTCTGGAATAATTCATTCATCAGATAATCCGCCACAAAGGAGTCCACATCAATATATTGGGAATACTTATCGTAGTCCCCTGCCGCTAAATCTGTTTCAAATTGGTCAAACAGCGCCTTAATATCCGTAACCTTTTTTTCTGCAAACGTCTGGTCGCCCACTTTGTTCGTTACCGCTCCACTCTCATCTACGACATTGATATCATCTTCTGTCTCCGGAGAGCCGAAAATAAATCGCAGGCTTTGATTCAACGGACTATTGCCTTGCTTGTTTTCATCCTGTTTTCCTGTCGCTTTTGTCCAGAATCCTCCATTTTCTCCAGTCCAGAAATATAATTCGTTATCAATTCCATGGATAACTTCCAACTCCACAAGGGCGTCGGTATTATAAGTTTCGGTATTTTCCGAATCAATGTCGACTCTGCTCTCTCCTGCTTCCACGGATTCTACGAGCAGATAGTTTCCTAAGTATACACCGTTAAAATATAAATCAACGAAACGGTTTTTACTGTTATATGTGAGTCCTGCATCATATCCAAGATCTAATGCAAGTTTGTTTCTGATTAATGTTTTATCAAACGCATTTGCCAGAAGGCTCCATTTTTTTGCTCCCTCAGCGTTGTCGTTTCCTTCATAATTGGATAAACCTAATAAATTTTTTGCCTTACTGAAACTGATATTGTAGGCTTTCTTTTCTGCGCCTGCGGTAGAGTTTCCCCGCACCTTAACGGTTGTCTTTGCAGTATCTTCAAAGACATCCGGAAAACTTCCTTTCTGATCTACTACGGTAAGGGAGGCTGTTTTCTTTCCGCCGTTTACGCCATCTTTTTCCAATAACTTTTTGCCTTCACCACCGGCGCCTGCCTTTGGCGTGAGGGAAGTATCGTCCGTCTGAATATAAATCTGCGCAATATCATTATTGCCGCCTGCACTTTCCGGCAGATTGACAGAAGCCTCTAAGGACTGTGCTGTCTCTGTTCCATCCACCATAGCCGTTATGGTAATCTGATGCGTTCCCGCTTGAATGCCTGCATCCGTCAATTCCTTACAGGTAAAGTAATCGCCGCTTCCCTGAATTGAAATCTCCGTAGACTTTCCGTCTACATATACTTTGTAGCCGGAAGCTCCGTCAATATCATCAAATTTGACAATATATTTTCCTGTATACTTTGAATAATCATTGATTAAGAAATTGCTGACGTTATTCGGCGTCTGAATATAGACTGTATATTCATAGGTATCCGTTCTGGCCGGTGTCTCTGTTCCATCATCAACCTTTGTACCCACGATAAGACCGTCACGCTCATTATAATAGAATGTCTCTTTTACTTTATAAACATTCAGTCCTGACTGAAATTCAGAATATTTTACCGTAGATTCCGCTGCTCCTACTGCAGTGCTATCTCTCCTTTGATACTTGAGACCGCCGTTAAAGTAAATCTCAATTGCAGAACCCTGCGAACCGGTAGTAACGGAGATTCCTTCCGCTTCAAACTGAATTTTGGCATCAAGATACAGATTTCCTTCCGTCCGATATTTTGCCCCGACACCCAGTCCTGCAGTAAGATTCTGATCGGTCAGCCACTCTATAGTAGGCTCCTCTTCCACAGGTTCTACGCTGACATTAGTAATATGGAATGTCGCACCGGCATTGCTATCTTTGTTCAGCGCCATGTAGAATTCAGCGCTTGTCTGAGCATCCTTTGTCGTAAAAGTCCCTGTTAGCTGTCCTGCCACATCTTTCTGCAATGTTGTTTCTGAAAGTTGGGATTCATTGCTTTCGTGCGCAGAAACAGAAACGCCGTCTTTGTCTGCTGAAAGCGTAATGGTAAATTTATATTCTTTTTGCGGAGTAAGATCTTGAACAGTTGTTTTTGCCTGAATAGCCCAAATGTCTCCTGTTGCAACAGTCTTCTCTGTCTTAATCCAAAAATCATTTTGTTTGTCCTGATTTTTGTATGTTACATCGGTTTCTGATCCGGCATAAACCTGCCATGCGCCATTCTCTGACCACACACCTGTCTGCGCCGATATCCAAGAGTCGTCCTCTTCGACGGTGACGGTAAGAGGTAATGTTTGAGTATATTCTAATTTTTGCACACTTGTCAGTACCAATACATAACTGCCGCCTGTCAGATTCAACGCATCCAAATCAACTGCGGTTAAATTGCCCCCATTGCCTATTGTTGTTATAGTTTGCGTTGCATCTCCTGTTTGAAGTTCAATTTTTATCTTATCACCTATCAAGCCCCCATTCCATGCAAAATGAAATCCTTGTTCCGGCAACATTTCGAGTACTAATGTGTCTATTATAACATTACTCTTATCAATCATATAACTTTTGTTTCCTGATTGTAGTGTCAGTTCCTCCGCGCTTACAGTCTTTGGCGTATAACTGATACTGGTAATCACCATCGCCAATGCTAAAAGTACGGATAGCACTTTTTTCA
Organism: uncultured Lachnospiraceae bacterium; assembly: GCA_947631665.1. GTDB lineage: Bacteria > Bacillota > Clostridia > Lachnospirales > Lachnospiraceae > Eubacterium_G. Next base: position 40,136 of record CANRMF010000018.1, read on the forward strand.
TGCTTTTTT
>CANRMF010000019.1 GCA_947631665.1 uncultured Lachnospiraceae bacterium
CGGCATCCTTTGCCCTCCTTTCCTTATGTATTTTTTCATTTAGACGAGTATCTTTTCATCGTCCTCAAAAATTATAGCCCTCAGGAGCAAGTTCCATTTCCGTAGTGCTTTCGCCAAATGTCGATGCCCATGCATCAAAAAAGTTTAATCCAAGTTCTTCCAGTTTATTGAACTGGAGGTATCTCATATTGGTATACATTTCCGTCATGCTGTTGCTGATTGGCGTTCCTGTTGCAAAGGTAATTCCCTTTCCGCCGGTTATTTCGTCCATATATCTGCATTTTGCGTACAAATCCGATGACTTCGCGGCTTCAGAACTGGATAAGCCGGATACATTTCTCATTTTTGTATAGTGATATAAGTTTTTATAATAATGGCTTTCATCAACAAACAAACGATCTATTCCCAACTGTTCAAATGTAACAACATTGTCTTTTTTTGTGCGGTCGTTTAGCTTCTCCATTTTAATATTTAACTGCTTTCTGGTTTTTTCCATCTGTTTAATGGAAAATTTATCTCCTGTTGAATATTTTACGGTGCGCAGGGCAGTTTCAATTTCATCAATCTGACTTTTAATGCTTGCAATCTGCCGTTCAATAGATAACGGAATTTTTTCAAACATAGAGTGTCCAATGATTACCGCATCATAATCGCCTGTTGCAATCCGGGAACAAAACTTTTTTCTATTTTGTGGTGCAAAATCCTTTTTCCCTGCGGCAAGGATTTTTGCTCCGGGATACAATCTCAGGAAGTCCTTTGTCCAGTCATTGATTAAATGGTTTGGAACAACGAACAGTGATTTTTTGCATAATCCAAGCCGCTTACTTTCCATTGCTGCGGCTGCCATTTCAAAAGTTTTGCCAGCTCCGACGCAATGGGCAAGTAATGTGTTCGGCCCATAAATCTGTCTTGCAACGGCATTTTTTTGATGTTCCTTTAACGCTATGTCCACAGACATTCCCGGAAAAGTTAAATTTTCTCCGACATATTCCCTCGGTCGAATGGAATTAAATAGTTTATTATATTTTTGGGTTATTTCCACACGTCTTTGACGGTCAGAAAACAACCAGTCCTTATACGCTTCCTTTAAAGTTTCCTGTTTCTGAAGAGCGACTGTCGTTTCTTTCTGATTTAATTTCCTCGATTCGGATCCGTCGGGATTTCTTATCGTATCATAAACCTGTACGTCCTTTAAATTAAGTGTATCCTCCAAAATTTTGTATGCATTGATTCTCTCTGTTCCATAAGTGGTCGTAACAAGAGGATTAAATTTATCCGAATTCTTTCCATCAATACGCCATTCATGAGTATACTCCGAATATTTGACTTTAATGCCTTGATACCTCAACAAATATGGTGCAGGTTTTAAAGTGTCTTTGATAAATTCATCAATAATCTCCGGTTCAATCCATGTTGCTCCTAGCCTTACGTCGATTTCAGAGGCGTCTAATTCTTTTGGCTGCACATTTTCGAGAGCAGAAACATTTGGCAGATATTCACTGTTATTTTGTGCAAAATTTCTGGCAACGGCAAGCTTACTGCGAACATTACCGGATAAATACTCATCTGCGGTTTCCCACAAACCGGACGCTGGATTTTTGAAAATAACTCCTGTTAATTCCTGCACGAGCGTTTCCTCAGACTTTCCAGTCAATTCACTCATATAATCAAAATCCACTTTTCCTTTTTCCGTTATGGAAAGCGTCAACGCCTCCGCAGCGGTATCAACAGAAGTTACCCTTTCTATTTTTTTGATTGTTCTCTTAGTAAAAATATCTGCTTTCCTGACAAATTGGTCGTTTTCAAATTCTTCAAGAGAACAAACCATCGGATAACCTGAATCCACATTGAAATATTTTGCATTGGTCTTGGAATTGATCCGGCCATATTTTTTTTCAAAATTATCATACAGTTCATTCAGATGTTTCTGGGATTGTTCTATTTCCAAATCGCTTGAATCATTAAGCTGCAAATCAATCAGCTCATAGGTACTCTTGCGGATTTCCACCAGCATTTTAATTCTTTCTTCCTGATTTTTCGGAATCATTGCCGGAAACATCACCGAATTTTCCCTGTAATACAGTTTATCTTCCTGCAGCGCATAAGCGAAATTCATCGCCAAAGGATCCGCCGGGATTACTTCTTCATCTTGTGATCCAAAGTCCAAATCCATTTCCGGCAGAGCAATGCTGCCGGTAATTCTACCAAGTGCATCTGACAGTCTTTCCTCAAAATTCTGGTTCTCATCTAAACTGCAGGTACTCGTCATGCCAAATGGGCCAGATACCATTTCCATCTTTCCTACAATCATCTCCGGGTGATCTACAAAATAACTGTTCATGAGAATTCCATCGTTATTTTCTTTCGTGGAAATCCATTCCGATACATCGTGCGATATGGCATCTCTTTTCTGCAGGAACAGAATGTCCGATGTGACTTCCGTACCGGCATTTAACTTAAATGCCGTATTTGGTAACCGTACTGCGCCTAACAGTTCCGTACGCTCTGCGAGATACCGCCTTACCGTTTCATCTTTTTTATCCATCGTCCCCTTGCTGGTAATGAAAGCAATAATCCCTCCAGCCCTGACCTTATCAATGGCTTTGGCAAAAAAGAAATCATGAATTAAAAATTTTTCGTTCTGATATTCTTTATCATTTACCCGATAATCTCCAAAAGGAACATTTCCAATGCAGAGATCAAAAAAATCATTCGGATAATCTGTTTTTTCAAATCCCGTAATTTCAATTTTTGCAGAGGGATAAAGTTTTTTTGCAATTCTACCTGAAATTGAATCCAGTTCCACACCATAAAGCCTGCTTTCGTCAAACTTATCCGGCAGCATTCCAAAGAAATTTCCAATACCGCAGGACGGCTCCAATATATTGCCACGTATAAAACCCATTTTTTCGATTGTATGATAAATCCCCCGTATAATGACAGGACTGGTATAATGAGCGTTCAGTACGCTCGCACGGGCAGAATGATATTCCTCCTGTGTCAACAAACCCTTCAGTTCGGAATACTCTTTACTCCATGCGGGCTTGTTTTCATCAAAAACGTCAGCAAGTCCTCCCCACCCAACATATCCGGACAAAATTACCTGTTCCTCATAACTTGCATTCCTGTTTTCAGTTTCAAGTGTTTTTAACGTTTTCAGAGCGTCGATGTTTTTCTGGTATTTTTCCTTCGGTGTTCCGTTTCCCAGTAAATCATCTGTTATCTGATAATTTTCTGCCGGTATTTGTTTCGATTCCCTGTCAGCAGAATCCTCCTCCGGATTATCATTATCAAATGCTTTTTCGAGAACATCAGCAAATTTTTCTGGTATTTCTGATGTTTCCTCAAGACTGTTTTCTTCCGACAATATTTCGGAATACTCCCTTTTAAACTGCTCTAAAATTTCCTCTGAGGTACTGGAAAGGCTTGTCACTTTACCAGCAGCGGAATACTCGATATGCACTTCGTGGTCATTAAAACTATAATATTCATTTCTTAAAGGCTGTGCCTGTATTTTGATATTATTAAACCATATACTAAGGAATTGATTCAGTTCGAGGATTTCCTCATCTTTGACTGCTTCACGGTAAATCCCCATGCCGGAATTTTCGTAAGATATGGCAGATAGCTCCTGTTTATCCTTATCTATCCAAACCACGATTTCCGGATCACGCATCAAATCGCCGTTTTGTACATATGTATGCATTATGGAAAAACAGTCGTTTCCAATAAATTCAACACTAAGCGGTTCATACGTTACACTATCTGAGGAAAAATGTTTATATGTACAGTTTCTGGAAAGCATATTTGGAAACATTTCATCAAACTGTCGATACAGTCTGTGTTTTGAAATATTCTCGGAAACAGTTTTATCAGGCGATTCCGTCTTCTGATTTTCAATCGTCTGTATTTCTTCTTCTGACAGGTATTGCCCATGGCGGATTAACGCAGCAATTCTTCTTACTGCATTATTCCAAGATAAACGAATGGTAGCCAAGGGATTTTGAATACTTTCTTTTGAAATTACAATCCCTTTTGCATCATGATTTTCATAACTCTTTCCCCCAATTCCTAACGCTAGGGAACGTCCCCCGCTGCCATATTCCTTTTTTAGAAAATCCTCCCTCTTTGATTCGCTAAAATTATCTCGGAAAAATTCATAGATCCGTTTTTTACTGCCGGAGACATTTGAACCATGCAATAGCACGCTATCTATTTCCTCTTTGGTAATAAAATTTACTTCCGGCAATGGAACATCATCTGAAAGCGGGTATGTTTTATAGGGCATTGACAAATTATAAAGGTCATCAATCAGCATTCGGTTCTGTTTGCGAGTGCGAACACCCATCGCTAGATTGTTCTCGTCAAGTTTCCATAAAACATTTGAAATTTCACGAATTTTTTCCGGTTCAGATAAATAATTGATTTCTTTACCACGGAACGGATTTTCTTCCAAATTGTCGTTCAGATGAAACTGCAATAGTAAAGCAATCTCTTTTTTTACATATTCATCAGATAAAAATGCTTCCTCTTTTGATATAAATCTCCCTGTGGTGATTAGTTCCTGCGTTTTTTGTGTGACGCTGTCCCAGTCAATCAGTTTTGTATTTTCCCCCAAAGCTGTTGTTCCTTTTGCTACGTTCATACCGCTGGCATTAAACCAAACCGAGTATTTATTGCCATCTATAATCAGTCCGGAACCTGTAGACTCATATTCTTTCCGGAGAAATTCTTTAAAATTAACAACAGACTGATCATGGATATACCGCTGGTACACGAAATAATTGCTTTTCTCCCTTTTCCCACCAAGTTTTATTCCATCTTCAATCACTTGCTCCGGGATAGAAAAAGTGGCAGCATCAAGAGTATTTTCTTCTCTTTCAACTGCCACTGCAATATTTCCTGACTGTTCTTTAAAGTCCGGAAGGAACGTCATTTGAACAAAATCAGAAGTCTGTTCTAAATCGGATAAATCACTTCTTCCTTCACTACTTCTTCCGCTCTCTGGCGGATATTGTTTACCCTGCGCACCCATTCCAACTGGTTCTCGGCTTTGAGTTTCTCTGTCACGCCCTCGATATTCATCATCTGACTGACGAGGCTGGTAAACATCTTCTCCGCCCGATCCTGTATCTCCAACAGACGAATCCGCTCCTCGCCGCGCCACAGCCATTCTTGAAACTTCGCCTCGTTCCGTTCTCTCAGATAATCCATTGCCATCAATCCCCACTTCGTCAGCGGTTCGTCCGGCTGCTCTTTCAATGTCAGGTTCGGTATCAGATAATCTCCGCATTGAGTGTATTCCAGTTCCATTTTCATTTCCTCCTTTTAAATATTCAATCTCTTTGTTGCGTTCTTCATTCTTTCTGTTGTTATTATAAAACGTATGTTCGCTTTTGTCAATCCGACTTTCCACTATTCCATATTTCATGTTATAATTGCGAATTATCCGTCCAATTGAAAGTAACATCGAGTCATTTATTTGCTGTATGGACGTCCCGATAGACTGAACGCTCCGCATCGTATTAAAATTTTCAATTCCGGAAAAATCCAGACTTGCTAATATATCGCTTTCCATGTCGCATCTTGACAATATAGAATACGCAATGCTTGATGAAAGAACTGTCTGATAACGTGACTTTAATTCTTCTTTCGGAAGTCTTTCCAATGCGCTGCCTTTTGAATTTTCCAAAATGAGTTCGATGTTGCTTTCCACTTCCATAGCTGCAAGACGATCTGCAAGCTGAGTGATGGCAGATGCAAAATTTCCCTCAGGCAGATGTACGCGATATATATCCTCAAAATATTTTAAAATTTCAGTCTGATGCATTTGGCGGAATACCCACAGATAAGGATACCTGCCAATGTTTTTCACCTTTGTCACATCTGAAATATCAAAAACATACCGTAATTTCTTTTTGCCTTTTAAATCTTTATCAATTAACGCAATTCCCTTTGCTCCGCGATTTACCCAGCAGTGCATTTTGGAATTCCATGTATTTAGCGAGGCACAGGCTTCTGCCGCTGGTTTCTGGGCATAAATAAGCACCTGCGATGCAAAATCGTACCGATACACCTTTGCAGAAGCCTGCAAAAAACTTTTCCACTCAGTAGGGGAAGCAACTATCCTGTCGAGTGTCGTCTGATACAATTTTTCAATATCTTCCAGTTTAGCCATTTTTACATCACCCTTTCCCTTTCCGTCTTTATTTCAGTATTTTTTTCTTTTACGGTGCCAAGTTCCAAGGTTTTTCCTAACGATGTCTTTTTAAACAACTCATTAAAGACTTCTTCATCTTCTCGCAAAGATTTTTTGTATTGCCTCAGTTCATATACCTCGTCAACAGAATAGGCAGCATCAATTCTGTCATTCGCCTCAGAAATAAGTTCAGCGTTCCAGTCGGTCACTGCGTAAATTGCATCATTGATACTGTATTCAACAGTTTCCGGCGGATCCGTCTCTACATCAATTCTTACCATTTCTCCATCTACCACGCCAAGATTATATCCATGTCCGTCCATGTAATTTAATATTTTTTCCGCTTCCTGCTCTGTAAGAGAAATTGTTGTGTGTGTATTATTTACCCAGTAAGCTAAATCCTCTGCAACTAAAAATACTGGTATTTCTCGGAGAAGGTGCTCACTGATATCAGTAAATTTCATACTTCCAGACAGCGGACGATAATCATCAAACAGCTTCAAGTCATTTTCCCTGATGCTGTAAAATTCGGTGATGTTATTTCCGCCGATAATAATATGGTCTATCAGTTTGATTCCTACTGCATCAAAACTTCGGAGAAGCCTCTCTGTTACCTGATAGTCCTCCTTGCTTGGATTAAGTTCCCCTGATGGGTGGTTGTGTAGCATAATTACGCTTCCTGCATTTGACAGAATTGATGCTTTAAGCATTTCCCTTGGTTCTGTCAATGCCATATCCAGTGTTCCCACAGAAGCGACGGTAAAATTTATCGGTTTTTTTGAGGAGTTAAGATTAACAAGGCAAATCTGCTCCCTATCAAAATGGGAGAGTAGTTCCTTTCCTACAATCTTTACGGCATCTTCCGGCGTCCGAATTGCCTGATTGGAATACAGCGGAGCCTCCGAATGTAGACGCACGGAAACCTGCTCTAAAACATTTTTTTGCTGTAATGTCTCAGACGATTTGGTAGCATCTTCCATATGATGATTCGGCTCCAGAGCATAATCCGGCAAAAATTCCATCTCAGAAAATTCTAAAATATCAAAAGTGTCTATCAACTCGCCAGCGTCATCATAATCACCCTCCTCAACGTAAAATTCTGTGACGCTATAATATGTACCGGCAGTCCCCTTTAATTCCTGCACACGACTATGATATTTTTTTAATTCCTTAAGAGCTTCTTCGGCAGTATTGTAAGTTGCAATAATATTCGGATACTGCCACGCAGAACCTTGAGTACACCCTTCTCTTATTTTATACTTGTCTGAAACTTCGATGGAATTCTCTACAAGATTAAATTTCCTCATCATCTTCTTCACCTCCAATCCATACCGTCACGACCGTATTTTCATCTGTTGTTGTTAAAATTTTTTCAAGTTCTGAAATTGTTACTTCAACCATTTTCTTTCTCCTTTCACAAAAAAAGACGACAGATTTTTCTCTGTCATCTCCATTATTTTACAATTATATTTTACTACATCAAAAAGGTAATTTACAGGTTACTTTTGGTTACCGTTTCGTAAAAAGACTTCCTATCACAGTTGTGGATTGGAACGCTTTTCCTGCTTTTCCTGTAACGGGACGGATTTTTTTTCTTTTTGCTGCTTTTGATATTGTGGCAGCTCCGTTATAATCTCCTGCAGGATTTTTTTCTCCTGCCGTAGGGTTGACCGGAGATGAAAAAGATTATTAAGTTTATTTTGATATTCCTGATACATTTCACCAACATAATTTACTTCTATCATTTGCGATAATTTTTGTAGTTGCGCTTCTTTCTTTGCAGACAAACTGCTATTATCTTTAAGATTTACTATTTGTTCATAAATATCAAAAACCGGCGGATTGCCGGTTCTGAAAATTCTATACTCTCTTTTTACCCGTCGTATGTCCTTATTAACTTCTGTCTGTTTTTCCGCAGTCCTTTCCATTGCTGCTTCCGCATCAGCGGTTGTTACAATTCCGCTTTTTAATAAAAACTGATACTTCTTCATCGTCTGGTTAATTCCTCTGATAATTCTTTCATTTTCCCACGGTCGCTGTCCGGTACGTTTATATAATCGCTGCGCCTGATAAATCTTTCTGAGATTTTTCTGCTGATATAAAGACATCTGATTCCACTTCAAAAAAGTTTTGGCAGGTTTATGGTAAAATGCAGTGCTAAAATAGTAGGCTTTTACAATCGGTATTATCAACGCCGGTTGGGAAAATAACTGTATCCTCCGATTTATATCATATGGCTGGCAATCTTTCGTAAGCCGATATGATCGGACGGCTCCTCTTTTTCCGGGTGGGCTATAAGCCAAATAAATTCCATATTTTTTGGAATAGCCCTCTCGGATTGCATAATTAAAATCTGTCTGCATCTTTTTTTTGAAATCCTCATAATCTTTTGCTTGGTGAATACAGTCTGTTATATCCTTCTTTATTTTTTCATTCCAGTCGATATCTTTCTCCTCGTTACGAACAAACTCAAGCCGCGACAACCCATATTTTTCGGCGATTTTATCCGTAATAGGTTGTATATACTTTTCCCAGTCGCCATCTTCATACCTGTATTTTCTTCCAGTCAGTGCATTAACCGAGTTAAATACAAGATGTCCATGCATATGGTCTGTGTCCGTATGAACGCTAAAAACAAAATCATATTCCCCTTTTAAAAATTCATCTGCAAAATCGGACATAACATTCATACACTGCGTTGCTGATACATGCTCATCAGGCGGAAAAGATATAATAAAGTGATATCCCTGCCTGCCGCTGAATTTTCCGTGAACAGATTTTGTTTCCATAAAACGGCGGTATATCATTTCCTCATCTGTTCCACAGTTGCCGCCGACCAGTCTTTTATTCTGCGTTTTCTCTGGATTGAGAATATAATAAATTGAATTTAACAGGCCCGCAGCCTGATTTCCCTTACTGCGGGCTTTAATGTGTAACAGTTTTGTAATTCCCATAATTTAAATCTCCATTTTCTGTATAATCTCCTGTTCAAGAATTGCAATCTCCCCAGCAAGATCATTGATTTGTGTAATAAAAAGATGTATGTTGCTGATATCGCTTTCGGCAAATTTAAAACATATCTGGTTGAGATTGCTAAGCACCGGATATACTTGATAATGTACTTTTGTCCGTAAAATCCTGATATCATAATTGGTATATTTTTGCGGATACTCCAGTCGGTATCTGATATATCGGCTCATGCTCATATGGACACTTTTTGCTTCAGCAACCAGATTTTCATACTGACACTGTTCCAGAGCAAACGTAAGAAGCTGTGTTTTTTTTGCCTGTTCATACTGCATTGCACTGTCAACGCTGGCAGCCGGAACTGGCGCAGATTCAGAAAGCAGATTTAAAATCAAGCGCATTTCAGATAGAAAATCATCTAATATTTTTATGATTTCCGGATCCTTTTCTATTGCTCCGTATGTATTCAACAGCCTTGCTTTTACATTGATTTTAAATCCTATACCGGATAGATTTTCTTCTATTGTTCTTTCGACAATCTCCAGATTGGTCGAAAGAAACAAGGAAGGCTTCTCAATCTGCGTTCTTACATAGGCAGATTTCTTTTTTTTTCTTTTTGTGGCAGCATCAATGACCTTTTGATTGAGATCCGGAGAAATCCGGATTTTAATAATTTGTTTACAGCTCATTTTCATCTTCCTTTTGCTGATGTATGCAATGTGTATACATTTTTTGCAGGCAATATGTATACATTTTTTCACTTGTATGCAATGTGTATACATTTTTTATTCGTGTTGCATACAATATGCATACATTTTCTAAAATGACTGCAATGTGCATACATTTTTCAGCATGATTTTTCTGAAGTGCATACATTATGTATACATTTTTTGAATGTATACATTGTGCATACATTTTTGTATGCAATATGCATACATTTCATTTTTCTGTATGCAATATGCATACATTTTAAAGTCTTAAGTCCGTTTTTTAAGTGGCGAGATACGCATTTTTTAGGACATTTTTGTTAAAAAAATAATTATGTCCTAAAAAACACTCGTTAGGGAGAACCCTAATACCCCTTTATGTATACACTATGCATACATTCGGAAAGATACCTTTCCGTAAAATAAGAAAATAATGAAACATCTCTTTTGGGCAGCATAGAAAATGCCGCCCAAAGAAGTCTCATTATTTTTATCTTGCTGCATATCTGTGCAGTTCTTCCATCACTTTTTCGGAAGAACTGTCCTTGATATTTTCATCAAGAAAAATATTAGAATAGATAGTGTCAATAACACAATCACTGGCACAAATTACAGCAGTTTCTTTTTCATTAAATTTATCCGGACAATTTAGAATAACCTGATAAATAAATTTCTTGTTCACAATCTCTAAAGCTTTTGAAAAAATATTTTGTTTCGAGGTACATAATATTTCTATATTAAATTTTTCCCATTCCCATTTGATATGTTCTTTAATCCTATCGTCTGTCATCTCCTGTTTTGCACCTTCCTTTTTTTTGACCATTTACCGTATATTGATTTGCCGCCGGAAATTTTTATAGCGCGCACCCTAACATACAGCTTCTTCCTATTCCGGAGTTTTTTACTGTGTACCGTTGCACTTTTCTTTTTAATCTTAATTCTCCGGTTTAAAAGTTTCTTTCTGAAATTTTTTGTAACAGATACCTGTATCTGATAGCGTTTCAAACCCCGAACCTTGTTCAGCGACAGTCGCAGTATGCTTTTGCTATGTCGTGCTTTTAATATGCGGGGACTGTCGGGTGCTTTCACCACCTTGACTTTTCCGGATTTACTTACCGTAAAAGCAACAGGTGTGGAATAGTCGCTGTATACATTTTTTCCGCTTACTTTTTTTAATGACCTTGCCCTTGCTCGGTATGATCCCGCTGAAAGAACTAAAGCGGCAAATTTATTTTTTGTAGATAAAGCAACACGATATTTTCCGCCATTTTTGGACAACTCCAGAATCAGTCTGTCATAAAGCGTTCCGGAAAAATCAAAAGTAATTTTTCCGTAAGCATTTTTGATTGCTGTAATACGTGGCGCATCTGGTTTAAAATCAGCCACTACGGTAAAACTGAAAACATTTCCTGTGGAAGACATTCCGACGATAAGAGATTTCCCTGCTCCTTTTCTTTTCAGAACGAGTTTGCCGTTTTTCATCGTGGCATCTGCTACATCAGGATTGGAACTCGTCCAAGTAAAATAACTACTGCCCTGCTCTGATACATCAAATGTCAGTTGGTCTTTTTTGCCAAAATTTACCGTACCGTTATTTTTAACTCCGGACAAGCTGATTGTGCTTTTCTTTACCTTGACAGTAAGAGATACTGTCTGGGGTTTTTCTGCCGGATTATGCTGCGTGATGTCGTCGTCCATGACGCAGGTAACCGTTGCCTCTCCCTCCTGTGAACTTGCTGCCAGAGTCGCCTGTGCTCCTGCACCCAGTACCGTAAGCACAGATGGATTGGAACTCGTCCAAGTAAATTTTTTATCGTCCCCGCCGCCTTTTACCTGTGCCTTCGCAGACAATACATTGATGGTATTCGTACTAATCTGCGTCGGTATGCTGACAGATAGTGATGGCTTGTTTCTGACATGTATTTTCAGTGTCTCTGATAATGACGTGTCTGCGGCGTAATGCTCATACATCATTTCTTCAATTGTCGTGCCTAAAAGTCCTTCCGGCGTGGACGCTGTAAACAGCAACGGATAGATTTTGACCTGCGCATCGCCCGACCTTTTCGGGGTGACAGACAATAATTTCGGGTAACCGTCAGAAACTTCCGATATCTCCGCACAATTTCCGGAGACAGAACCGGCAGTAAACCCCTGCACTGCATTTGTATACTCGTTATCTGTACCGATGTATGCAGCATTATAAGGCAGCACCACAGGTTTCACGATGGAGGCTGCCTGCCCTGAATAAAGATACATTGTATTATTGCTTACGGCATTTCCTGTCAGCGATATGCTTTCCGGTTTTTTGTGAATAGTCGTAACATAAGTCAAATCTGACGTTTCTGCGCCGAGCGAAGTGATTTTGGTCTGAATTGTGTCGTACTCCACATATCCACATACTGCTCCGGACAAGCTGATAAGATTTGCCGTCGGATTGTAATTAAACGTGGCATTTCCATAGGGTTGCCGGGTTAAAACAACATTGCCGGAAGTAGATTTTATTGACGGATTTGATGAAAAATATCCTAAGTATTTGTGATTATATAGCGGATAGACCGGCTTTATAGTACATTTCCCGCCTTCTGTCAGATGAATGTTGACCTTTGCCGACGCCGCGGCAACGGAACAAGGAAATAGTAAAGCCGTCAGTGCCACAAAGATAAAAAATTTTAATTTCATGATTTACCTCCTTTTGCGTTATGATTTCTAATTTATCCTGACAACCAGTACCGCTGTTATCCGATAGGTTCCACCGGATTTGACAGAACGGATTCCAACACCGTATGTGCCGGATCCATGCAGTTTGTCTGCAAGTTTTTCGGCTGCCTGAAGAACATCGTCCTGTGCGCCGGAAGTGATTGCAGTTGCAGTTTTTCCGGTTACTTTAATTGATGTATCACATAATCTGTCTAGCGTTGTCTGTGCGCCAGTTAATCCGTTCTCTGCCATATAAATGGCAAGAGACTGCATGTTCATATCATAAGTTCCGGCAAAATTGCTCATAATTGTATTTTTAATCAGTCCTGTTTTTTTGCTTCCGAGTGCGCCCCCGGACTGACGTTGTACAGGTACTTTATTGTTTACTGTTTTCTTTTTGGTCTGTTTGGGTGCTTCCGTTTGCTTTTCTGATACAGACTTTGTTTCCGTTTTTTCTGCCGGATTGCGCAGTGTAATCTCCTCAGTTGTCGGCACGTCAGAATCTACAACAGTAATCTCTGGCTCCGTCAAAGGTTCCCTCTTTTTTGTTTGCTTTCGCGTGATTTCCGGCATATAATCCATCTTGCTTTCCGGAAACGTCAGTAATATCGTTTCTTCCTTCATTGTTGTTTCATGCAGCGGGCTTACTGACGTTATTTCACGCGGAGACTCTGTTGTGCTTCTCTCCCTAGTGGTTTCAGTTGTTGTAACCCTGTCTTTGTCTTTTTTTATAATCAGTCCTATAAGAATGACTATAAAAATGGCAGCAATCGTAACCGCTAGAATAATTAGCCATTTTTTCATCTGGGGCTGAGCATCATGCTTTTCAGATGTTTCGCCAATGTCTGACAGGTATTTTTCATAAACCTTTTTATCCTGCCATTCATAATATTTTTTTCTTAATTTGGATAACATTTCTATCACCTCACCACATCTGCATTTCAAATGAATGATCCTTTTTCCTATATTTCACAACGATAGACGGATCTTTATACATCGTCGTTTTAATATCAAAAATCATCAGCAGATATTGGTCTTTTGATTTCTGTTTTATTTCTGCGCTGTCAAAACGGATTTCTGCAGCATTTTGATAACCATATCCAATAATAAATTCATTCATTTGTGCATCAAAAATCGTTTTATCTGATCCCATATAATTCAGCTCCGCTTCCGGAATCTCCGTCACCGGAACTATCTGAAGCGGATTTTCTATTTCATGGCCGCTGTCATCTTTTGTAACCTCTATCGCCGTCTGTGTCGCTGCTGTACCCGTCTCTGCGGACGGATAAACCGTTGTCATAATTGTTGTAGCCGAAACTGTTGTATCAGCGGTGTGTGAATGACTAATTGTCATGACAGCGGCAGTAACCAATCCGCCGATAAATAAAACGGGAAATATTATAAATGCACAGATAAACATCATTTTTTTCTTCAACTCCCAAACCTCCTAATTATTTGTATATGTAAAATGCATGGTATCGCGATAGTATCCTGTCCAGTTGCCTCCCCAGTAAAATCCGGCATCTGCCCATATCTTTATGACGGCAGGATTGACGGACAATGGATTTAATCCGGGACTGTATACTCCGCTGGTGTATGTAGCAGGATTAGCTTGGCTGTTTATGTCGATGCAGCTACCGTATGAATGGTAACTCCGTTTGCTACCATCGCTTGCCATCATTCTCCAGCAAAAAGCTGCGGTCTGGCCGGCATCAATCGGAAATTTAATCTGATACATTCCGGCAAAAGCCTGCTGGTAAGCTTTGACAAGTTTTTTGTGGACAGTAATATACATCGTAGCCGTTTTTCCCTGCGGTGTATATATCGTTACCGGAACCGTCTGCATGTACGACCGTCCTGTTGCTTCATCTGACGGTATCCCGTTTGGAAATAAATACTGCATTCTCTTACCTAATTCAATGCCTTTGACTTCAGCTGCCGCAGCGGACGAACCAGTATTATAATACCTCAGGACGTGTTCCACGTAATATGCATCACCATACGCATATGGGCCGAGAAGTTTCGCCTCCACTCCCGTTCTTATCTTATTGGCAGACTGTTTTTTCTGAAAATCAAGTGCCGATTCCTGCGTCCATTTCCCTAAAGAATCAAGTTTTTTCAATGCGCTAAGCCGTTGGGTGTCATTGATAAAATCTATGTAACCGCCTCCGTAGTTGTATGCTTGCAGAGCAACTTTTATGTGCTCCATGTCATCTACTGATGATACTTTTACCCGCTTGTCTGCCATATGGCCGCACATAATTCTGACGCCGTTTTTTATGGACTTATCAACCGACGAGGCAGAACACTGAAAGATGTCTGTCCCGTTACCTCCGGATTCCTGCATTACAATAGCCAAAAACAAATCAATGTATTCCGTTTTTCCATATTTTTTCAGTTCTGACAAAATCCTGTCCCTGTATTGCAAAACAGATTCACTGACCATAACAACACCTGCGGGCTGTGTCTGACTTTCTTCTTCCGCTGCGGCTCCGAAAAGTGCAGTGATAATTGCCACTAAAATTGCCGCGATTAAGATAAACGGTAATAACGGCAACAATAACTGTGCAATGCAGCTAAGAATTGAAAAAATCAGTTTTACGATCAGTTTGGTAACGACGGCCGCCGTCTTTTTTACCCCTTTAAAATATATCTTCCCGGCTTTTTTCGTGGCGGCTGTCGTGTATTTATCCCTCCACTCTTTCTGAATTTCATCAATCGAACGGTTCTTTTTCCGATTGTCTGTCTGCATTGATGAAAGTGCTTTATCTACCTGCCTTCCGACTGTCCGAAGGATATTTTTTCCGCGTCTGGAAGTGTTTTTTCCCTGTTTTGCCTGTTCTTTTTTTGCGTCCTTTTTGGACGGATAATTGAGTGATTCCACTTTTTGGCGGGTAAGATTTCCTTTTTGATCAAGCAGAACTTCTTTTGTTTTGCGTTCCTTTATCTTTTTCCCCGTAAATAGGGCGGCTTTGAATGGAAGCTTTGCTGCCTTTAAGGAGCCTTTGCCCGAAACCACTGCTGATTTCGTTGCGGCTTTTCTGACAAAACCCGCTGCCATACGTCCGCGCAATTCCTTCTGCCGGACAGTTCCCGACTGAAGTTCTGATACGTCATAATTTTTTCTGGACAAATCTTTTATAACAGCATCAACCATTTTCTTTCTTTTGGCGGGAGACATCTTTATAAACTGCTTTTGAAAGCGAGGAGAGATATAATCGTAAATCATTTCCTCTCTTGGAGATAACGTTCTCTTATCCCTCATACTTCCGCCTCCTCATTCTCATGGAAAGAGGTATTAAATAAACGGTATAAATCATTATTACGGTCAATTATATTATCAAAAGGAATGATTTTCTTGCCAAACCTGACCAGTCCGGTTCCCGAATCTACTCCGTTGACATATTTCAGCTGAGCCGCAGACACCTCAAAAACATCAAACAGATTTTCTTTATCTATGCTGCCCTGCTCCAGCAAAAGCGTAAACTCCGAATTGCCAATCATGGAAGCAGTGGAATCGTCGCTTAATCCGTCCATGATAAACTGTGTCATACCAGTACAAAGTCCACCCTGTTTCCGAACTTCCCTCCAGAGTTCCTCAAGAGCAATGCGGGAGTATTCGTCCTTCCACAGTTCGTGGATTTCATCAACATATACCCATGTGGCTTTTTTATTAGCATAGTTGTATTTGAGCTTGCTTTTTACCGCTTCAATGGCAACCAGCATGGCAAGTTTTTTCATTTTTTTCCCAAGCTGGGAAAATCCATAGGCTTCCAGACGTGACGAACCTGTGATGCTCTCTTGATGCGAAAAGATATTTAAGGTTCCCGTTGTGAAAATCTCCATCTGCTCTGCCATATCAGCCGCCGCTTTATCCGTAGCGTTGCGGGAAAATTTTATAAACTTATCCCTCAAAGTAACCAGCGTAGGACTGACTGGATTTTCTCCCTTGTGACGGGCAGTAAAGAATTCTTCATACATTTCTTTTGTCGCCCTGTCAATGACATTGATGTGCTTGTTCGTTAAAATATCCGGCTTAATTGCCTGTTCACACAAAGCATACAAAAATTCCGCTTTTTCCGATATGAATCCTGCCTCACTGTCAACCTGCTTCGGAACATTTAACGGATTTTTGTATACCCTGTTTTCCTCATCTTTCTGTGAAAATTTATAATAACTGCCCTTCCATTCTTCCACAACCGGTTCATATTCTCCCATCGGATCGATGATGATTATATCATCGTCCGTATAAGTAAACACCTGCCCGATTTCTGCCTTTGCGTCCTGTGATTTTCCGGAGCCGGAGCGACCAAAGAAAAATCCATTGCCATTTTTCAGCAATTTTCGATTGCCGACGATTGGATTTTTAGATACTTGATTGATCCCGTAAAAAAATCCGCCCTTGTCATTGATTTCTTGCACATTAAACGGCATAAAACCGGATAACGGCGTAGTAAACAGCGGCCGCATGGTATTGACAAATCTCGCAGCCGTTGGAAGTGCTGTATTTAGTGCGTCTAACTGCCTTACAATATGCTCCTCGATTTGCAAGGTATAAGTGGAACCGACCGTTTTTACCTGTTCCACATAATTATCCAGCGCCTCCTTGCTGGCAGCATTAACAACCAAAAGCATATCTACATAGAACATTTTTTCATCAAATGACCGCAGGTCGTCCATCGCTTCCTCAAGTTCCTCCACTTCCTTTCGCTTGTCGTAAGATACATCGGTTGACCAGTTGCCGGATTTATTTTTTCGTTCCTGCTGTTTATCAATGCTTCTCTGTGCAGACATATATTTCTGCATAAGCATTTTTTCTGCGTAATCCGTATCGACTGGCTCAATGTCCTCCGTAATCATCAACGGAAAAGGCAATGACATCATTTCCTGCAGAAATGTATCTGACAATCCGGACGGATACTTGCGGACAAAAAGGACGCTGACAAACCGGCGCCCGAAATCCATATCAAGATACGTTTCATGTTCCCGGATTGTCGTGTTGATTATATCCCTGCGCCAGTCACGACGTTGCTTGAGCGCTTCGTCCCATGAAAAACTAAATTCCTTTTCCTTTCCCATGCGGTAAAAATTATGAAGGGCCCGCAATCTCTGTGTGGCGTTCAGCGGAATCAGACCGCTGCCAAGCCGTTGGAAACTCATTGTGAGCTGGTTTTCAATGGTGGTAAAAAAGGATTTCGCGCTTTCAAAATCAGCTTTTAGACAGGATATGACAAAATACCTTACTTGTTTTGTTTTTTTTTGGCCGGCAGCCGATTTTTCGTGGTAATGCCGGTTAAATTCCCGCGCAAGTAATTCTTCACTGTCATGGAGGGCGTGTTCAAAAACAGAATGGTTTAATTCCTCCAAGTCTGCTGGCGTGTTGGAAATGATAATTTTAAACGAAACATTTAATGAGCTTAATAACTGCTTAAACTTATCCTGAATTACCACCTTTTCCTCATCGTCGCGGGTGTGATAATTCATATCTTCAAATAAATAAACTCTGTCGTATAATTTTACGGCAGAGTTTCCTGCTTCGAGTTCAAAAATCCCGTTTTCCGATATACGGTTAATAGGAATGATATCCGTAATCGATGACGGAACTTTATAAATTTTTTCTGTCAGACGTTTATACTGCTTAAACTTTGTTGCCATGAGCTTTTACCCTCCTTCCCGATTCTTTCTTTTTTTTCGGCGCTAAAGTCTGTTCTGCTGACTTTATTTTGTAGATCCGTATGTCCTCATCTCTGATGGTCAGCGGTCTACCAAACAGAATATTCCATTTACGCCGGATATATTGGGCAAGCGTCATGCCGTTTTTATTAAAAAATCCGTTAAATCCTATCAGGGAAACAACCGGCATCATTAAAAATGTTGATATCATGGCGTCCCATTGCAGATAAAGGACAAAGAATAGCATTGTCGCAAATCCGACAGCGACAGCCGCCGCTCCCCATATAGTTTCCCGAAACGTCAGCCCTTTCCAAAAATCATTTTTGTATTTATCAAAATCTTCATTGATTGGTGTATTCATTTTCGATTCCTCCTATAAAGCCAGCGCTCGTCTTACCACAGTTTCCGAGCCTTTTAGTCCGGAAGCAACTACTAAAACTTTTACAAGTGCCTCAACGTAGATTAGCCAGCTGGACGAACCGCTGTCCGCAACCGACGAGGCGGCAAGAAAAGCAGGGGCAATGACAAGTACAATTCCCATCAGAACAATCTCAAATGTATAAATCAGCGTGTTCTTGACGTATGCGTAGGCTGTCTGAGCAGTCTGCCCGCCGGCTGCCAGCGTTGACAGTGCAATGGTAGCAAACGGAACAATCAGATACAAATTCATGAACCGCCCGAAACACGTCCAAACCATAAGAATACATGCCGCCAGCACGACTAATGCAAAAATGATTGCAAAAAACCACGATACTAATACAGACATGCTGTCTCCCAGTTTGTCGGCAATCCCGCTGGAATCAATTTTGATTTTTCCGGATCCTGTCACTCCAAGCAAACTGATAGCCCACCCGTACAGCCTCGGAAGCCACCGGATTAGTCCGTTCATCAACGCCGATGCTATAATCAATCTGATGAACATCTTAATTGTCGCCTCGAACTGCAGATCAGCTTTAATATCAATCGTATCGCGGCAAAAGCCGTAAATAAAAAAAATTGTCAGCAGAGGTGATCCAATGGCAGAAAAAACATTGTAGAGATTCTTCACTGTATCCCATGCTTTGGCGTAGGATCCGCCTGTCGGATTAACTCCAAGCAATGTATAAATCACATCTATAACATCATTAAAAAGGTTGAGTGCCCACTCATAAAGCCCTTTGCAAGAAAACCACTCTGTAACGGTGTCCAATACACTTGCCGGCAGAAATGACTGCGGCAGAAAATAACTTGGTACCATACTCCCATCTCCTTTACGTAAAAAGTTTGATTATGACTGGAATTGCTATGATAATAATTCCTGCTATTACCTTTTTTATGCCCTGCATCTGCTGTGTCGTATCATGTGAGGAGTATGTCGTAGCAAAATCCACAATACCCATTACCAAATAGATAAAACCAATACCGCCGACAACTGCCAGACAAATATCTTTGATAATATCTATCCCGCTGGTTACTTCGGAAAGGTCGGCATTAGAATAGTTCTTTGCCGGCACAGATATCGTAGTAATGCTCTGCGTGGCAAAAAGTATCATAATAAAAGTAATTACCCTGCATACTTTCAGTTT
Source organism: uncultured Lachnospiraceae bacterium (assembly GCA_947631665.1). Taxonomy (GTDB): domain Bacteria; phylum Bacillota; class Clostridia; order Lachnospirales; family Lachnospiraceae; genus Eubacterium_G. Next base: position 19,809 of record CANRMF010000019.1, read on the forward strand.
AATTTTTGTTAATTTTTTCATTTTCCATGTCCTTTCTAAAAGAACATTCTGAACTGGTTACCGCCCTGCAGAACACAACAACGCGTCTGCTCCCGTCCTGATTGCAGGTTGATAACGTCAGAATGTGTGAAATATCACTAATTCCATTACTACTGCCAGTGATTGTCTCTGCCCACTGGCAAAAGTCCTTTTTTGACTCAAAATCCATACGAAAGGCGTCTGATTGCGCAGACACCTCCCGTACGGACAAAACCTCATAATCTGTCCTGCCAAACTCTGTCCACAGAAAAACCTGCGGGTGTTTTTTTAGATACGCGAGGTCTAAGTATCTTGTTAAATTTGAAAACATTACGTCCGCAGTTCTGCCAAAATTATGACCATAGATTATTCGGTTGAAGCCAGAACTCTCAGACGACATTCTGGCATCAAAAAACAGAGTCCCGTACCGGCTCTGTTCCTTTTTAATGTTATGTGTGAGGTAAAACGTATTGTCCTCTGTCGTTACTACCGGATTATCAATCCCTGTTTGGGGGATTTTAATCCATGCGGCAATATCCGGATTTATTTTTCGGAGTGCTGCAAAATCAATGTATTCTGTTCCGTCATCGGAAGTTTTAACTGCTTTTTCCCGTATTGACCGGTTATCGTTCTTTACCTTATTGTATTCTTTCACATATGGACTGCATAAAAAAACGACTACGCCGACGGCAGCCGCTAACACTCCAAAATAAATCCTTTTAAACAATTTCAATTATTTTTCCTCATTTTCATTTTTCTTTTTCTTCTTACCGAAATAATAAAATCCAAGACCAACAAGAGCAACCAGTATAACGATGGCAACAAAACAATGTATCGGTAGGACGGTGCCTCCTGTCTGCGGTGCAGTTATAAGCTGCGATATCGGATTTTGTGGCTTTGGTGTTGGTTTTTCCGGCTCCGGATCCGCTACGTTTACCGTATTTTCATCTGTTGCATTGTCTGCATTATCAGATGATGCAACAGCCGTATTATCATAAGTCCCTTCTTGGGTAAAAAGTACATCATACGTAACTTTAATGACATCATCTACTGTCATGTTGCAGCCTGTGTCAATTTTAAAATCACGCTTATCGCTTTCGATTCCACACTGCTTTGTAATATCCTTGCCGTTCAGATATATTTTAATTGATTTACCTCTAACCATCAGTCCGCTCTGCTGTACAAAAGCATCTTCAATCACAACGTTTTCTGCGATGGCATCTTGTACTGTCTGATTTACCAGAAGTGTATATTTACCTGTATCTCCAACACCATAGGACTTCTTATTAGAGTTTTTCTTGATGCTGAGTGCCGGTGTCAGTGCCTTAACGATTACTTCATTATCATCTTCTGCCTCATTGGTATTATCTGATGATGCAACAGCCGTATTATCATAAGTCCCCTCTTGGGTAAAAAGTACATTATATGTAACAGTAATCAAATCCTCGTCCGTCAAGTCTTTATGTGTTTTGATATTGAAGTCTGTACTGTTTGCGGTAATCTCACAATCTGCTGTGATATCCGTTCCGTTAAACAATACTTTGATACTGTTTGTATCTGTTGCAAGACCGTCTTTCTGAGTGAATGCATCTTCAATGACTAAATTCTTGGCAACCGCACCTTCTACTCTCTCAGTAACATTTAAGGTATAAAGACCGGTTTCTCCGACATTGTATTCCTTCTTATCGGATTCCTTGGTAATACGGAGTCCCGGTGTCTTTTCCTCTACGACAACTTCGTTGTCATCTTCTGCCTCATCGGTATTATCTGATGATGCAACAGCCGTATTATCATAAGTCCCCTCTTGGGTAAAAAGTACATCATACGTAACAGTAATCAAATCCTCGTCCGTTAAGTCTTTGCCTGTCTGAATTACAAAATCGGTCTTTCCGGCGGTAATGGTGCACTGCTTTGTTATGTCATTTTTATTAAAAAGCACTTTAATGCTTGCGGCATCAATCTCCATACCATCTTGATTGATAAATGTGTCTTTGACTACAACATTTTTTGCCGTCAAATCGTCTTTTGTCTGGGTAACCTTTAATGTATATTTTCCGGTTTCGCCAACCTTATAAGTCTGTTTGTTGGAACTCTTTACGATATCAAGCATCGGCTTCTTCATCGGGATTTCCTCATCATCGCTTCCGCCGCCGGACGGAACCGTTTCATCATCCCGGATCAGGTCACCGTTTGTGTTCGGTGTGGCCGGCGCGGTAAAGGTGTTCTTCAGGTTTTCTTCCAATGCCGCTTCGTCTGTAATGGTGGCGTCATAAGTTACCTTAATCTTATCCGTCCAGTTTGTAATAGACGTATAAGGATTAGGATTGGTGCACGCATCGGTCAGCACCGGAAGGTCTCCGTTATATAAGTTAAACGGCGTCTTGATGGTAAAGCCTTTGCCGTCGTCGTCAAATACCACGTCTACTTGAGATGTCACGTCCCTGCCTCCGACAAGGACCGCAACGCTGCCCTCTTTGATGGAAAGCCCCGGTGTGTCTACGACGTCGGTAAGCACGACATTCCGCATAAACGTACCCGGATTAAAGTTGGTAATGGTTACATCATATCCCACGGTATCGCCTACTTTATATTTTGTATGCGGTGCGGTCTTGACGACAATGTTTTTCGGGGAATTGATATACACCTGCTCACTGTCACTCTTTTCCGGAATGCCGATTGCTGTCGTTTTTGCAGTATTGTCAACCAGCGTTCCATTGGACGGAATCAGTGCCTTGGCGTCATAAGTAATCACAATCTTGGTTCCATATGGCAGCGCATATGTCCCTTTGGATTTTAAAACCCAGCCATTACCCTGTTTTGTAAGGGTATAGTTATCAGAACTGATGCCTGCAACTTTAACGGAGTCAAAATCAAGTTCCATGCTATCCGGAAGTGTCGTGTCCCAGACTTTAAATCCGGCGGTATCAGCTTTCGGGTTGGTATTCCAGACGGTAACCGTATAACTCACAGTATCACCAACCTGATGTTCATAGCGATTGACATCTTTTGTAATGGCGAGTCCCGGAGTACCATTTGAATCTGTGGATAAGTCAATGACCGTTGTGGTTCTGTTTGTTGTTCTTACATCTCCGTCGATAATCCGTTGTGCTGTATTGTATTCCGTAATGGTCGTTTCCGTCGTGTTATAATGTCCATGGGACTTCCATACATTTTCCAACGCTGTTTTTTCGGCATCAGTCATGGATTCCCAATTATCAACACCCTTTAAGCCAACTTTGATTACCAGTTCGTAACTTAACTCCGCATCAAAACGGTCAATAGCGTAGAATTCCGGATTTCCTAAAAATCCTTTTCCAATCAAAGAAGCCGTTACGGTATTCCCTACGGTCGTAATATTAAACCAGTTGGATACATCTTTTCCTTCACCCGGCTTCGCATCAGCCCATGGTCGGAACATCTGCTCCACTTTGACGGATTTAATCTCCATACATTCTTCAATTTCATCAATTATCTGGAAATCGTCATAACCGCCAAATTTTCCGGCTGAATACGGTACGACTTGTGACACACGATATTCCCATTCCTCCATCACATTCCGGCAGTGGTTATTTACCACACGCACCTCGTCAATATCCGTAACGGATTTTGTCGGTTCAGGGTTTTCCAACACTCTGGTAGACGTGCTATTGGAAAGCACTATTTCTCCGTCTACCCTTGATTCTGCCTGATTGTTAATAGTGAAATAATGTGCGTGTGCCTCCAACGGGTGTCCGTCATCATTCCACTTCTTTTCTAAAGTTTCTTTCTGTGTCTGCGTTAAATTCTTCCAGTTTTCCGCACCATCAAGATGAACTTCGATTACCATACGGTAAAGATTGTGTGAATAGAAGTCATCATTATTGTTACTTTTCTTTAAAGTCGCACTAACTTTGTTATTTGTTTTGTCAATGGTAAACCAGTCAGTGACGTCTTTTCCCGCTGCATTGGTTGTGCCATAATACACCTTAACTGAATCTACTTTCAGACACTTGTCAAGTTCATCATGTAGGGAAAAAGTATCATAGCGGTGTTTCTCTGCAATATTCTGCGGAATTTCCTGCTCAATTTCATAAGTCCAGTGTTCGGTTACGTCTTTGATATTATTGCCAACAACATCTTTTTCTGTTATTACTTCCTCTTTAGACGCATAGTATGGACTTTTATCTGTAACTGTCTTTGCAGGTTCAGGTAGCTTAAACCGCATCATGTTTTGTCCTGTCCCGATATACTGGACGGATCCGGTTGGCGGAATTTCCTTGTCCTCTCCATTTTTGACCACACGACCGAAAGTATACTCAAATCCGTTACCGCCAAAAGTAAAGCCCGCTGCACAGTCTGCCCCGCCGGACTCATTGGTCATCTTCGGATAATAATAGATGGTTCGTCCATTACTGTCATTTTTCCAAGAAAGTTTTGTATCTCCGTCCGTAAACTCACCCTCTACTTTTTCCGCCTTGACCGCAATGTACTGTCCGTCGTCAATATCCGTCAGGGTAATGTTGGTATCCAATGTTTTTTTTGTGTTTGTTCCCGCCTCGTAAAAGTCATTCTTTACCCGCACTTCCGCTACGCCGATAAATGCCGTTGCAGACAATCCCGGGCCCATGCCGACATAAGCATTCACCGTCACCGGATCTTTCCCCTCCTGCGGGACTTCTACTGTTTTCCGGTCGCCGTAAAGTGTGTAATCAAGTGTTCTTACGACATCTACATAGACATTTTCATAAGCACCGGTCTTATCATTCTTCTGCCTAATTCGGAGATTTGTCCATTTCACTTGAATACTGCCGGAACTATTGGTATTGACGTTGAACCACTTCCAGTTGGTATTATCATTGTACAAACTGCTTCCAAGTCCGGCATCTGACAGCTCCTTTGGAAACTCTCCGCCATTTCCGCTCTCAATTTTAAAATCCGTATCGCCGGTCGTTTGCAATTTTGATGCAAATTTTCCGTCTACCTCAAAAGCCCTTGACTTTTCTGTGTCAAAGGAACTGTGTATGTGATTATTTGTCGGGTTGGCAGGATTATCAGGTTCTTCCCACTTGCTTCCCTTAATGGCTGTCATGCCACTGCTTACATCAATCCGCGCCGCTTTGGTCACGACGCTGTTAAAGCTGATAGATGTAAGTACGATAGCCGCTGCCATTAACACCGATATACTTCTTTTTAATTTTTTTATTTTCATATCTTTGTTCCTTTCTACTATTGATTAAACTGTTTTTATTCTTTCCGTTTTATTTATCGGCGGATCTCTCATTTTCCCTTATATTCTCTCTTTCTTCTCAAATTTTTCGTAAAAAAAAGCACCCGCACAAAAGTGTGAATGCTTTTGATAAGTTGATTTAATAATTAAGGTTGCGTTCTGCTAACGCCACTCGAATTCCAGACATGGAGTCGGCGCATGGTTAAAAACGCCACAATCGGCGGCAACAAACTTACCGTTGACATAAATCACTGCTTTATAGTATAAACGCTGCGTTGCCTGCCAAATATCCGGGAAATCCGTCCCGTATATATGTACCGTCTTATTTGGATAAACGATATACTGATAGTTCTGAGGAGACGGATCCGGAATTGGATTAAAACCCTTCCAGTCCCATGCCTTTGCCGCCTGATACCATTGTTCCAAAGCTTCTGGCGTCCAGCTTTGACTGACGCCCTCAGCAAAGTATTTTGTTGCCATTTCATATTCTTCCGTTACCTTAGCCGTCCATAAGACATTGAGATAGATGGTCGCGCCGTTTAACGACTTCATTTCACTGTACGGATCCCTGCTGTTACCTGGTTGATGAATTGTGGTTAAGTATTTATCCGGATCACCAATTTCATAACCGTTAAGATCAGGATTGATATAATATTTCGGTGTTTTTCCATCAGACTCGTGCCTTATTTCTGTTTTAGCAGTTTTCGCTTTGCGCAGGATATTGTTATAAATCTGCGGAGTAATCACCACATCTTTATACTGCACCTGAATCACTTTCGTCCGTTTAAACTTTTTGCCTTTGTATAAAGAGATTTTAATTTTTTGACCTTCTTTCAGTTTCTTCGGCAGCCCTTTAATGGTAAAAGTGCCGTTTTTCTTGACCTTGGCTTTATATTTTTTCTTGCCAAGAAAATATTTCCCAACTTTTGGCCCGGCAAAATGATAATCTGATATCTGACCACCCGGCATTTTTTTATTGACCACCAGTCTTGCAACCACCCTGTAACCTTTCGTATTTTTCATCTGCTTTTTCCGGACGCTTTTGATTGGGTGTCCGTACTGGTCTTTTCCCGTAATGTACACTGCTTTTATTTTAGAAATCTTTCCCTTGATCTTCCGGTCTCCCGTATAAACCGTATTGACCGTAATATGGAACTTCTTGAAATTCTTTACCTTTGTTTTGGTTTTTGCGGCTGCCGGGGCTACCGGAACCATCATGACAGTCAGTACACACGCCAGCATAATAATCATTGCCTTTTTCATTATATTTTTCATAACAATACCTCCTCGTATAAAATACATTTTTTGTATTCCTCTGATTTTATTATAGTATTCATTGAATACCTTTGTCAAGCAGGAATTTTTATTTTTCTAATTTTTTTTTAAAAAAGCACCCACACAAAAGTGTGAATGCTTTTCTTCTGGAATTTCTTATTTAGATGGAATCGTCCTTGATAATTCCCTCTTTTTTTAACTTATAGGCCATCAAATCGACCATATACTCTTTTGGAGTCCGTTCAGATTGTTTTCCGCTGCTTTCCCACTGCTTCACAGTCTGAAGCGGAATACCAAAGTAGAGCGAAAACTGCAGCTGTGTCATTCCGGAGAGCTCTCTTAACTGTTTTATTGTCATTGTTCGCTCCACCCCCCCCCGCAAATTTTTTTGAATTGTTGCCATACTGGATTTATCCTTTCTTTTTTATGATTCAGGAAATTTTTCCTGAAGAATTTTTTCATATGCATTCTGAATCCCCTTTGAATGTTCATCACTACCGTTCTGATTATCCGGATGAAAGATTTTCATTAAATCCCTATATCTCTTTTTTAAATCATCAATGCTGTCGCAATTTTGGAACAGTTCCATATAGTAATCTTTTCCCGGATCCGAATGAACATTGTTTTGGTAGTCCGCTTGATTATATTCATAATGAGATTCCTGCTCAGACGTCTCTTTCTGCTTCGATTTGTGAAACGTATAAAAATAGCCATCTCTATTATATGAATTGCTATACGAATTGTCAAAATACCCCTGCTTCTTTTTCCATCTACGGTTTTCTTCGCGTAAATAATCCTGATATTCCTCATCAAGAATACTTTGCCATGCTGCAACGTGCAGACAAATTGCCACCACAAAAACAAGCACCGTCCAGAAAATAGTCCAGCCTTTATCAACATTGTCCTCAGAACACGAAAACCATATCAAAGCTGAAAATCCTGCGGAAAAAAGAACTGTCAGAATGTAACGGACTGCACGAAAGGTTATAATCAGGGTATATAATAATAATCCGGCAATAATCCCAATGGCCACTCCCATTGCAGGGTGCATTATTTTTAATTCGCTGATGCTAAGCGAAACAATCGAAAAAACCATAACCGATTCCCCGATAATGATATTTTTTAAACACCCCAACAGGGCACCAGAAAAGATAAACAATAAAACTATCTGATATGTTTCTAGTTCTGACATTTTTCTTTCTCCTTTGTAAACTTGATGTTTATATTTTAGTATTCAATGGATACTTTTGTCAATATCAGATAATCTATTTCATGGCTTTCGCACTGTTAAAATATTTTTACAATTATATTTTACTACATTGTAAAATGGATTTACAGGTTACTTTGGGTTACTTTTGGTTACCGTTTCGTAAAAGCACAAAAAACTCTTAGATTTTCCAATATTGTATGTTCCTTTTTCCTTTTTATGGTTCTGACACTTCCTTTCTCGTAGCTGTTCGGGGTAAGAAATCCCTCTACTATTACTAAGTCACCAATTTTACAATCTTACGGACAGCGAAAGCTGTCCAGCATTGCTCAACGACCGTCAGGTCGTTTTATCATGAGCAATGCTTCCTTATTAGAAAAAATATCGGTAGATATTATAGAATTCAAAACAGAAAAGATAGAATGATAAGAGGATATATGCTTCAATGGCAAAATGGCTCAGAGCCCCGATAAATAAAGGGTTTCTGACTTTGAATATATGCACCGATTTGGACAATGGTTATTATCAAATTACAATTCTTTTGGACTTTTTTCTGCAGGTAGTGAAATTTTTTGGACTAAAGCTTATTTTTTTACGTCTTTTTTGGACTAAAGTTTATTTTTTAACATAAAAAAAAGATGTACATTTTATCTTTTTTGTACATCTGAACTGCTTTTTATGCTTTTGGTGTAATTTTTTTAATATTTGAACGGATTCGACGTTTTTCTTCTACGACAAATACTCTTATATGCATTCATATAAGAGTTTTTAATGCCTTTATTTATGCAAATGCCGGATTAGCACTGTCTTTTTGATGCCGCCATTTCCTGTGTTGGCTTTCCAGAAGTTTTTTCTCCAGCGAATCGGCTGAATCTTCCTCACGTGCAAGCCGCGCGCCCAGCAGATGATTAAGCAGTTTAAATGGCAGATTTCTGTTTTTTTGCAGCTTGTCCATGACAATATCGCTTATCAGCTCAAAAATCACCTTTTTCAAGTCTTTTTTCTTATCCTTTGCCATTTGTTTATATTGCTGCAACAACTCAGCGGTATGGGATATCTCAGTGCTGGTAGCTGCTCTGATTTTTAGTCTATGTACAACGAGGCGTATATACTGCTCGTCTCTTACAAGTCTTTCGGGTTTCTCAATCTTTTTCTTAAAACGGCTCGCCTTATAGGTAATAAAATATTTTCCATTTTTGATTCCGATACTAAAGAATTTTCGCATAGAGTGCAGATATGATTGCACTGTTCTTTCTGATACTGAAAACAGTTCAGTCAGATTTGTAATAAGAGTTTCCCGATGGATTTCAAAACTCTGCTTCTGCTGTTTTTCATGTGTCCTTTTGTAAAGATAAAGGACAAGATATTTTTCGGGCGCTTTAAGTGTTTTAAAATCGGTGCTGTGAAAAACTTCTTTCTGAAGATTTATGTACCCTCTTTTTAAATCCGCTGCGGCAGGAAAGCTGTTGTCTAAGATTTGGACGGTAAAATAGGATCCGTCAGCATGATACTCACACTCAATGACGCCTGCTTCCTGTAATTCCTGCAGCGCATTATAGAACGATTGTTTTACACGTCCCGTTGATTGTACAACGTCGCGGTAATGGACACCGTCCACAATCCCTTTTGCATTATCCTGATGAAACACAAGATCAAGCAATAAATCTGTAGCAGCGGGCTTTAGTCTTGCAATATTCGGTTTTTCTAACAACATATAACCAAATTTCATTTATTTTACCTGTTTAAAATTTATTTATATTCCGGCAGAACATAGAGTATGAATATTTACGCGGGGGATCTACACCCTGCCGGGGCTACTGTCTAAATCTCTGCTAAATTTTTTGCATGTTTTTTATCTTATCAATTTTAAATTTCAGCTTGCCAATCTGTAGAAAAATTGTATTACATTTTCTACGGCCAAAATTTTTGTATTACATTTTTTAATCCTGAATTTTATTTGTATTACATTTTTTGCTCAAATTCTCATAAGCATCACGTATTCGCAGATACTCTCTTGTTAAATTCCTGATTTTTTGCGAAAAATTTTCGCCATAGATTGAATTTATGACGTTTAACGTATCCTCATCAATACGAATGGATTTCTGTCTCCCCATTCGCACATTGCGATACCCTCCGTAACAACGGTCATATTCACGCATTTTAATTACCCTTTCCTTTAAGCAGCAACCACAGCAGAGTAACGGCTGCTCCAAAAACAATAATACTTCCCAATATAAACATTATTACGCTCCTCTTTTATTCAAAGCCTGAAGAACATCATTCCAGTCCTTTCCCATTTTCTCTGGCGGCAGTACCTTTGCTTTTTTTATTTTTTGATGGTTTTCTTCCACCCAGTCCCAAATCATCTTCGCCGTCTCTTTTCCTGCAGTGTCATTGTCAGTTGCAATCATCACTCTGTTAATCTTTCCGGTATCCAGATATGTTTTAATTGATTGCCATTTTCCAGCACCGCCCAGTGCAAGATAGTTATATTCGGTATGATGATTTAAACATAAGGTCATAATGCTTAACGCATCAATAACTGCCTCAGCAACAACCAGTGTCCGGCTGCCATTATCCACATAAAAGCACTGTGCGTAATCGCAGCCGGCAACATCACCGGCAAATTTTTTATAGGTATTTGTGCCTCTTTTACAAGCAAATACCGGCTGATCTGGATTCAAGATATCATAACCGACAAAAACACAGTTGCCTAATTGATCCTGATAGAGCATTTTACGTTCCATCATTTCCTGTACAATGTCTTTTGCTATTTTTCGTGTTTTTATTAAATAAGCAAATACCTTTTTCATATTATTGTCTGCCGGTGGCAGCATCAGCTTTTTTTTGCCTGAAGAAGGGATTTTCCTGCTTTCTTTTTGCGGTCTCCGGCAGTTTTGAAACAAAAGATTGGAACTTAACACGCTGACCGCCTCTCTAAAGGACAGATGGCAAAAATCCATTGCAAAATCAATGACAGTTCCCTGCTTTCCGATACAGGTTCCGGAACCGGGTACAGAATTTTGCCAGTAAATATTTCTGTTTGTGTCAATGATGACGGAATCGTGCTCTTTAAGGCTCCAGTATTTTCCTTTACGCACAAGCGTGAAGCCACAAGATTCTGCATAGGCTACTATACTGACTTGTTCTCTTATCAATTCGCATTTTTCTGGAATGTTCATCTTTTTTCCCTGCTTTATTCAGATTCAAACATTTTCAAAAATTCGAGTGCGTCCGGCGTGATTTCATCAATATCCGTTACATCTGCCTCCGTATTGTCAGTCGCTTCCTCCGGTAAAACGTTCTGTACGTCCGCAGATTCCTGCGGCTGATAATCGTTTCCACAAGATTTTAGGTACTCTTCCATTATTTCTCTGATGGTCTGTTCTATTTTTTTGCCTTCTAAATCCTTTTCAATAAGTTGCCTGATAAACTGTTGGACATTGCGTTGGGTAGACAAATAGTTGATCAAAATACTGTCTGCCGCTTTCTCCGGATATAAACGGAGCATATATGTTTTTACTTTTTCCATTCAATTTCTCCTCTTGCTATTTTGCTTCAAATATGTTAATTTGTAATCACAGGGGTGGTGTTGAACTAAATAAACCATTTAAAAATGGTTCCGGTTGCAGTCGGAGTTCAAACCCGCTTTGTATTTTTTGTAACGCTGAGAGCAGACGGATATTCTGCTCTCAATTTTTTATTGTGTTGTAAGCAAGCACCTCGTATCCTCTGGCATTTCCATAAATGTCATCTTTAATAACAGATGATGCATCAATATCTTTTCCGAAGTTTTTTAAAACCGTCGCACCTCCACCACAGTAAATTACATTGTATTTAATCCCTTTTGCCTCCAACTCTTTTAAAATATTGTTGATATACAATTTAATAAACTTTTTGACAAATTTAATATTTTCAGCAGGAAGGTTCACTTTTTCTCCTTGAAAAATTGCCTGTATATATGCTTCGTTTATGCTCTCCTGAAACTCTGACAAATAATATTTACTAATTGCGTCAATGCAATCAAGTGTGCCCTTTCGATCAAGCGAAAAACACTTGTCATATACAGGTTTTCCGTTGAAAAAGGTTAATATATCTATTGTCCGGCTTCCAATATCGACAACCGATGTTTCTCCGGTCTTTTCTTTTCCTAATCCGGTCGCAATCATCGGAAATCCTTGCGGATAGATTTTGACTCCTTTGATTGTGATGGAGTATTTTTTTCCTTCATAGACAAATTCCACGTTTTTGTTCTGCCGCAAATAACGAGCAAATTTATCAGATTGCTTTGACATAAAGGAATATGGCAGCCCCGCCGCAATGATTAAATCATTCACACGCCGCAGATTATGAATCATCATCTCTTTGGCAATGGCTGCAAGCGTCAAGATATAATAATCTATGGTCTGCGTTTTTTCTGCCGGAAGCTCAGATCTATGCTGCCCTACGGCATAAATGTTTCCATTGTAGGTAAGTATGTCTTCCTCAAAAGGTGGACGTACCGGCAGTTCTTCTATCCCGGATTTTAAAATCGTCTCTGCACTTTTTGTGTAACCATATCCATGATCTACCCCAATAATTATTTTATTTGCCTTTTTAAGCATTTTTGTTTCCTCTCTTTTTAGTTTTTTTCGTTATTGATTAACGAGAAATAATCATATACATTTTTCTGTCCCTTGATTTGTTCTGATGCCGGACTGCTTTTTGTTTTTGTCGGTCTGAGTAGGCGGTATGTATTTTGCTGCCTTGCCAATTCTATGTTGGATAAGCCGGAATCAATTTTTTCAGATAATGTGGCAAAAATATCTTTGACGTTCTGCACCAGAATCCGATGGTTCAAATGCAAATCTGTTTCTACGGCTACCCATTTTTCATTTTGTATATAGAGCCTTTTTACAATTTCCCGCTCAATAGGTAGCAGTGTTCTGTATGCAAGCATTACACGCTTGCATACATCAAGCTGATCCAGCAGCCCCGCATACTCATGGAGCAATTCTTTTTCGTATGCACAAAATCGCTTGTCCGTCTGCTCAATGACATCATTGATATCCTTAATAGCGTTTGTGTTGCTTCGTGGCTGATCAGATATTTTCACTTGAACCTGCGAATTATATAAAATTTCATTCCGAAAACTTTCTTTTTCTTCCTGTAGTTCAAAAATTATTTGCCGCACATCTTTTGCCCGTTTCCAGAGATTTTTCTCTAAGTCTTTATTCTGCAGATAATAAATAATCAGTTGTTTGTCCATTTATCATCCTTTCCGGTACCTAGAATGGGGCAGAAATTTCTAAATTGTCCGAAAATCCCATGAACTCAGGCACATCATCTTTATTATTTTCTGTTTTTTTCTCATCTTCAGGGACGCCGGTAGAAGTAAATTCGATACTGTCTGCAACAACATTGAATGAATATATTTTTACTCCATCTTTTTCGTAGTTGTTCGGGGTAAGAAATCCCTCTACTATTATTAAGTCACCAATTTTACAATGTTTTGCGACAATCTCCGACAGCTTGCCAAATGCAGATATTCCTATAAATACCGCATTTTTTTGTCTGCGCCCGGCTTTAACATTAACCGCCAGTCTGAAATCCGCCACAGTACGGCTTACTTCATTCCCATCTGCATCTTTGGACTTGAAAGTCCTAATCTCTGGATCGGCAGTTAATCTGCCGCTTAATTGAATTTTATTCATTTTATTCCTCCTACTTATATAAATTTTTCTGAGCAGTATCCGCCACATATACTCCATTTACAAGTCCTCTTTTTAATTCTTTGTAAATGGTCGATCGGCTTACACCAATCGCTTCTGCTATTTTCACAACACGCTGCTTTTTCTTTAGCTGCTGTTGGATAAATTTGCGGTCATCGTAATTTAAACGATGATGTACTTTATGTTGCATCTTTCCTCACCTCCTCTAGTGTTTATTGATTATTTTCCTTGCTGTGATTCCTGCTATGTTTTTTCCAAAAAATTTTTCTATAAACTAAAATATTAAATGCAACAATTCCAACCATCGCTACTAATAGATTAAAACATTGCTCCGTACTCAAATGTTCTCCTGCATCCATTTGGATAACTGTAGTTATTGCAAACACCAAGAAACCTGCAAAAATAATATCCACAAGATATATAATACTTCTTAGTAATACTCTTTTATCTTTCTTTTTAATAGAAATGTAAATACCATAAATCAATATAATAATACACACTATTCCCACAACTCCAGCCATTACATAAGGCATCTTATCTATTAACTGTTCAAATGTTCCAATATTTGTCATTACCTGCTTCCACCTTTCTCTAATCTCTATTCAAAATGTATTCTGTCAAATCCAGATATTCTTCCTTTTCTATTTCAGGATATCTTATCAGCATGACTACCGCCAACCTTTCTCTTTGATACAATTCTTTTGGACTAAAATACAAGATGATACCACTGGCAAAGTTCATTCAACGTGGATTTGGTATCTGGTGTAGCCATTGTATTATCCACTTCGATGATTGTTGTAACCGGATATTCGTCTTGTAGCTTTACGTTAATAATAGTTAAGCACTGAGTCCCGTCTTTTTCGTAACTAATTTGTTGTGCAACACAACCATTTCCCTCGAAGATGTCTCCTACTTCAATTTTGGAGTAGTCAAGCATCTCATAGGTATCTGTTAATGTGTCTACTGTCTCGGAAATGACGGTCTGAGTATCGTCCATATTGAAACCAAGGTCAGTCCTTAATGAAATCCCGTCTTTATACCCATACATGCTGCTTCCGCTTACAACGCTGTCCGGCAATGCGGGTACCGATACGGAAACTATATCATTGGTCAGCGTTTGATAGGTACAGTCGCTATCTGCTGACTCCTGCCCAAACAATGTATCTTCCTGATTCCATGTACTGACTCCGGAAGACGTGTATCCGGTCTCTCCAAGCTTGTTGTCCATCGCTGCCAGCAATCCTCCTAACAGGAATATGGCAACAAAGTACAGTACACTGATTAGTACTGTAGCAACAATCACTGCCGTCTTCCCCTTGCCCTGCGGCCCCTGATAAAGGCAGTTTTTGTCCAACGCTATAATGACCGGCAGAATTGACGGGAAAAACAGACAGGCAATGGCAAATCCGTTACCTTTACCATACGCTTTTGCCAGTTTATAACATGTGGCATAAATAAGTACAAAGTTGCCAATCGGCAGAAACAGCAGCCAAAACAAACTGCCTCGTCCCCACACGATTTTAAACAAGTGATAAGTGTTTGCAAATGGAACTAAGGCCCACCAGCCTTTTTCTCCCGCTTTTGTAAACAGTTTCCACTGCACTAAAATAGATACCGCCAGTATTGCCAGACACAGAAACAGCACCATACTGGTTGCCCCTGAGCCGGATACTGACGTAGAGTTTGTAAGTGTGGGTGTCGCCTTTACACTTGTGGGATTGTTTATAAGTGATAACGCAAATAATAATACTGTCGTAAATAAAAATCTTTTTTTCATTATGTTTTCCTCCATTTTGATATTTAACTGTTTAGTTTTTTCATTTTCTGGTAATAAGCTTTGTTGTATGCTTGTATTTCCTTTTTATGAGAGTCCCTGTATTCCTTTTTCTGTTTAAGAATTTTTTCTTTATTTTTCTCTCGATAAACTTTTCTTTGAGCAGCAATTTCTTTTCTGTGTTCTTGCCTGTATTTCTTCATGTATTCCGCTTTTTTGCATTTTTTCAGTTCTCTCTGTATCTGCTCATTTTCTTGTTTCAGATACTTTTCTACTACTTTTTTAATTAGATCATCTTCATTCATGCATACCTCCCTCAATCTTTCCAGCATACAGATATATTTACCATGCCACCAGTGTGCAAATATCTGTTCCTAAAATTTGTACACTTTTTTGCCACTCTAGATGTTTTTATGCAAAAAATTTTTCCTTGATAAATCCATCAGATTTTTTACCGTATCCGGCATTGGAAATCCCTTTTCGATCCCGTCATAATCACTTTCGCCCATTGTTTTTTCATCGAATACGGAAAAATCAAGGACGCCCGGCTTCAACACTTCACTTAAATCTGGAAAATTAAACATTACACACAAATCAAGGTTATCACCGGCACTCAGTTCAAATACGTTTTTTTCTTCCGCATCGCCATAAATACGAATTTGAACATCTTGAACATTATTGGTCTTAAAAATTTCCAGTTTTTCCAACAAGGAAGCTATCTCCTGTTCCCGTTTTTTGTCCATTACTCCCGGGCAGGCGGCTTCATATTCCTTTTTCTTATCCTCGTATAACGCAGTATATTTTTCCTTTATATTTTCATACAGATGATTATATTTTTTGATTTCTTCCTCTTTCGGCAAATAAATCTGCAATGCAGTTAGCCCTGTAAAAAAGATTGCAAAAATTGTTAATACAACGCCCAGCCCCGGATATCCGGATTTATGAGCAGGCAATACCAGCCACGCAGCAAACAGAAAGGCTATACCAGCCACTCCGGTGATAATACTAATCAGCCGCTCAATCCGGTCTGATGTTTTTATAATTTTTCGGTAATTTTCATCATATATGTTTTCTGCGGCACTGTTCCCTTCCTCTGCGAGGTCAGCCAGTTTTTTCCGGTATGTTTCAATTTTCCTCAAATATTCTTCCTTTTCTATTTCTGGATATCTTATCAGCATGATTATCGCCAACCTTTCTCTTTCGTATACATATAAATCTTTCCAGTATACGTATATTTGCCATATTGATAATGTGCAAAAATCTGTTCCTTAAAATGCCATAAATCGTCTGTCTCGTCATATTCAATATGAACCAATCGCAACCAATTGCCTCCGTACATAGAATGTATCTCGTAACCACCACCGGTAATTATTTCAACACCCCGAAAGAAACAATAGCTAAAATCTTTGCATAAGGGTAAGACATCATCTATCAGCATCTTTGCTCTTTGATACAATTCTTTTTTCTTTAAATATTTAACTGCCATTCTTTCTCTCTCCTAAAATTTGTACACTTTTTTGCCACTCTAGATGTTTTTATGCAAAAAAAATACAGCAACAATGGTATTTTTTACCATTTGTTGCTGTTAATTATACAAATTACG